>NZ_AP028069.1 GCF_030297155.1 Vibrio sp. FE10
TTGAAACCGCTAAGCGCATTCAATCATTACTGAAAACCCAAACACCTGGTGAACCGATCCAGAGCGGGTTTGCCATTAACCCTGAATGGTTTCGCACCTTTGAGGTGACCGAGGTGCCGACCTTCGTTGCGGTTAAACCTGGACGATGCCTACCCAAGCATCCTTGTTTGGACACCGACTTTGATCGTCTGACGGGGAACGTTTCGCTGCCTGACGCTCTCAACTTATTGGCCGAAGGTGATAATCCTGAGGTAGTAAATCCGTTATTAAGGAAAGGCTATGAATAGGACGTTCTTTTTGAGTTTGCTTGCTCTATTGGCCATGATAGGTTCGCCGTCGTCCGTTCAGGCCGATGCGCAGGGCGATAAATACTACGACAACGTCGAGTGGGTGAAAAATGCACAGCAAGCGATCCCTGCCAGAGCTCAAGGCAAGTTAAATGCGAGCGACTACTGCGCTGAGCCTGGATGTGATCGTAAAATCGCGAGGCCAGAGGAAGCGAACCTGACCGACGGCAATATGACGTCGAAAAAGCAGTCGGCGATGTACAGCAACGCCGAAGCACAAGCCGTCAAAAGTAGCTTCGATCAAGGTCGTCCAGAGGTGAAAAGCGATCCCGCTTATGAGTTTGCACTTATCGCTCAAGATAACGCTTATGAGATTAGTCACGGTATTTCTAACCAGTACGTCGATTGCGATAACGCCACTCAGTGCACCATAGATTATATCCCTAAAATATGTCGCCAACCTACTAACAGCAATGTGCCTTGTACGAAAAGTCCTGCGTTCACAGTAGTAACCTCTCCTGTGATTTACACTTGTCGCCCTGGTTGGTCACGAAGCGGGCATATGTGCCGTCGCACAGTCACAGAGTGTCGCTATGACTCCAGTAACTTTGTCAGTCTAGGGGGCTGTGTTTGGAGAAGTGATACGTGGCGTTGGAACGGACGTAATGTATCGCCGTCAGGATTTTCTTTGGGGGCGTATCAGCGTGAACACCAAACCTCATGTGGACGCCATAGAGAAACTACAATAACGACTTATGGGATTTGCGGTCCTGTTCCTCAAAGTGAGCGTGCTGCACTATCTTGCCGTTCTGGCTTTACGCTTTCAGGTGGGAATTGCATAAAAAACACCGTTCGATGGACAACTCATTGTTCGCTACTAAAAGAATGCAAGGTGACCTCTCAGCGCTGTATTGAAGGTAGAGCTACCCGTCGCATCAATGGTATACCGACCACGCTCAACTGTTGGAAGTATCAAGTCAATCATCGATGTACTCGAACGAACACTTGTAATGCGTTGCCTGCTAACTGCACAACCACCGCCACTCATTGCAGCGCAAAACAAAAAGGTGTTTGCATCGAGCAAGAGCTGAGTAAGTCCTGCCCTCAAAAACGTTGTAGTACCACTAATCTTATGTGCGGCGAAGATAGTTTTTGTCTAGATGGCGATTGCTACGGTGAGATGCCTACTACGTCGACCGAGTTTAATGAATCCGCAGCAGCGCTTGCGGCATTAGCTAAAGCGGCCGAAGGATTGGGCGATCCACCTAAAATATTCACCGGTCAGGGCCAAACATGCAGTAAGAAGATCGCGGGTATTGCCAACTGCTGTAAAGATGGGGGGTGGGGTACGGATGTCGGGCTCGCCAGTTGCAGTGAGCAAGAGAAGGCGCTCGGCAAAGCTAAGGAGGATAAATTAACCATATATTTAGGTAGTTATTGTGCCGAAAAGATACTCGGTAAGTGTATTCGTAAAAAGCAAGCTTACTGTCTGTTCGATAGTTTATTGGCCCGCATTGTTCAGCAGCAAGGCGTTCAGGGGCAATTGGGCCTTAGTCTAGGTACGCCAAGGGCACCTGAGTGTGGGGCTATTACCCCTGAGCAAATGCAGCAAATCAATTTTGAAGACATCGATTTTTCAGACTTTTTTGCCGAGATGAACAGCAATACTGATTTACCTTCATCCCGAGAGATTCAAGAGCGGATTTCAAGTGCTATGGGAGGATAAAAAATGACACACATTACACGCACTTTGCTTGCGTTGACCTTGCTCTATGGGGGCAGCGTGCAGGCAAGCCAGTCCCCCCTCGGCTGGAAGTGGTATAACGAGCCGGTGGTTAAACCGGCCTCCAAAAAAACGCCCCCTAAGCCCATTCCACCCAACCAAACCACAAGGGTGATGAGCGCGACTGAGCAAATGGATTGGTTTCATCAGACCTACAAAGAAGCTCTCAACGACGCCACCATAAATTCTAAAGACGAAGGCAAGCTAAAAACAGTAATGCAGCTTAACCAGTTCATTGGTGAGCGTACCAGTGAAACGGGCATGACGTTCAAAAAGGTGCTGCATGCTAACCCTGAGCTTTCTTATCTAAAAGATCGCCCCGCCGAATTTGCCGCACGAGGAACTTATCATCAATTAGAGCGAGAGAAGAAAGTTGCGGCATTAGCACACATGCGTGAAGCAGGATGGGGTTTTTTCTTTGTCTATGACGGCCAAGATGCCCTCAGCCAGCAACTGGCGCCATCAATGCAAAGCTTTGCCGATACTCACGGGATTGAAATTTTAGGTCTGTCTCGCGACCACACGTTTGTGTCTGGCATTCGGGAAAACCGAGTGAACGACAACAAAGTTGAGGTGCCTTTTTCGCCTGCTCTGATTTTAGTTAACCCCAACACTGGTGAGATGAAACCGTTGGCGTACGGTTTTATCTCTCAAACTGCGTTGTTAGGCCGTTTTTATAACGTAGCTAACGATTATCAAACCCCCGATTTTTAAGGCAGCGAATGCTTGCCACGACTCAGAGAGACACTCTATGTTAATCCGAACCCTATTATTATGCCTCTTTGCCCTGTCACCACTATCAGCGGCTCAGGCCTCCCCGAACGACGACTATGCGATGGTGTTTTTCTTTCGAAGTGATTGCCCTTACTGTCACCGCTTCGCGCCTAAGCTGAAACACGTTACTGAGCTTCAGCAATTACAAACATACGCGTTTTCACTCGATGGTCAATCGATCCCACATTACCCCGTACCTATTCCAGCTACGCCGGAGATAAGTCAAATGTTTTTTGATAATCCTCGGAGTATCACTGTGCCTGCGACATTTTTCATCAATGTGAACTCTCAAAAGTTTGTGCGTCTGTCGATTGGGGATGTATCAGCTGATGTATTGAACCAAAGTATCACGCGCATTTTAAGCGATCCTAAGACACTGGAGGCGTTGCAATGAATCATACGAAACGACGACCTATATGGCGTCCATTCGTCCTCGCCCTGGGGCTGAGTGGTATTATGATAAGCAGCGTGAAGGCGGGCGGTGTTAATTCCTCTTTGGATGGGTTTTTTAATGATTTAGGTTATAACACGAATGTTACTCACCCGAATGCTTATAAGGGACAAGCTGCGAGCTACTATAACGGCGGTTCACTTTCCGTACGCTCCCCCATCAAGAGTGCACAGCTTGTAAGTGTTAATTTGCCTGATGTCTCTATGGGTTGCGGCGGCATCGACGCCTTTATGGGGGGGTTCTCACACATTAGTTCTGATGGTCTGGTTCAATTTGGCAAAGCAGTGGTGCAAAATGCTCCACCTTTTGCAGTCGACTTGGCTCTCCAAGTTTGGGCGCCACAAATCAAACAAATTCGTGACAACTTACAAAATATTGCTGATGAATTCCTCAATCAATCCATTAACTCATGTGAGGCTGCGCAAGCGGCCGTCAGTGGTTTAGCTGCATCATTTGGGGGAGCGGATGCAAAAAAGCACGTCTGTAAAACTTTGGGAACCAAACAAAATGTATTTGACGATTGGGTTGCTGCGCAAACCGAATGCGGCGTTGGTGGTCAAGCCAAAGCACAATTGAACAACGCGCGCGCTGATGGGGCATCTGGTCTCGACGACATTACAAAAACTAGCCACAACATTGTATGGTCAGCCGCCGTGAAAAACGATTGGTTAGCGCGTGATAAATCATTGGCTGAGTTTTTGATGAGTTTATCGGGTACGTATGTTTACGACGCTAACGGGATTCCGAAGTATTATGCGTCACTCTTAGCAGATAATAATAATTTAGTGCAAGCGCTACTCAAAGGTGGAAAGGTTGAGTATTACAAGTGTGATAACCAAGGCCCAAAAGCTTGCCTGTCACCGGTTAAAAAAGAACTCACGTTAGCTCAAGACAAAGGGCTGGAATCGCGTATTCGTAAAACCCTAGAAGCGCTTTACATGAGCGTGGCCAGTGACACCAAATTGACAGATAGTCAAAAAAGCTTTTTGGAATACACAGAAACACCCGTATTGGCGGTATTTGTCGGAGCTGTGAGAGGCAATCAGTACCCCAACTTTGCGGCCTATTCGCGCATCATTGCGATTGAGTTACTGACTCGCTATCTCAACAATATGTTGACAGTAGTGACCACGTCACTCAATCAAACTCAAGTCGATAGCAAAGATATTGACCTTATTATGACCGACGTCGACCGAGCTCGTCGTTTTACCGATGGTTTAACCGAAAAAGCTAAACGACTGATTTTAACACAAGAACAACTGAATCAGGCGTACAAAGAAACAGATCAAGGTTCCATGAGTAAGGTCAATAAGCAACTTCTACAGAACCTGTCTTTTGGAGGGTAACGTGACACTCGAATATTACACTTACACTCAAGGCGCGGCGATACAAAAAGCACTCAATGCAATTGCAATGTTTTTTGCCAGCCAATCATTCGCGTCAATGACGTCTATCAGTCTTATGATTGGAGCCGCACTTACCTACGCGAACTTTGTGGCCTCGCGTAACCCAAAGCACATTTACATTTGGGCTCTTGTATTTACGTTGTTACCTTCGATGCTGATCAAGCAAACCGTGAACATGCAGATTATCGATAGAACGGAGCCTACCGCGGGTTATTCGGTGGCAAATGTGCCTTATTTGGTAGCTCTTCCAACGTGGTTTTTCTCAACTTTAATGGTCGGTAGCGCAGATACAATAGAGTCTATTTTCACGACAGTCGATGATGAACGTTATGGTCGTACAGGGATGATGTTTGGCTCAGAGCTCTATCAATTATCGCGTCAAGCCGACTTAAAAGACGTTGAGCTAAGAAGGCTATGGGATGACTTTTTCAAAAACTGCATCATCGGGGACATTCAAATCAACAAAAAATACTCCTGGCAATCTCTCTTGAACGCGCCGGATATTTTCACATTTCTGGATGGGCAGAATATGAGTCCACTACGAGGGGTGATTTTAAATAATATCAGCCAGTCCTTTAAAACCTGTGAAGAAGTCTACCCCGACTTAAAGCGCAGATTCCTTGGTTCAGCAGCTGAAGAGCTTGATTTGATTGCGACTTACCTTCATGGCAGTAAGGCTAATATTTATAGAGCCCATATAGAAAATGCTATGTCAGACAGCTATCAAAAATACATTGGGATCAGTAACAACGCCGTCAATGTACTTCAGCAAAATATGACAATGAATGCGATGCGACATAGCATTGATAACCTCGATCCATCCGCATCGGCTATGAACTACGCGCACACCTCGAACAAGATGCAGCAAACCTCAATGTGGGCAACCTTAGGGATGCAGGCCCGAGAGTTCATCCCCATGATGCATACCATGCTCTTTACTTTGTTTAGTTGTTTAGGGTTTATGATCGCAGCGGTAGCCCTGATACCCGCGTTCACCAAAATGGTGCTGACTAACTACATCAAGACGTTTGCTTACTTGGCAGTATGGCCGAGCTTATTTGCGATACTCAATGCGATCATGACCTGGACGCTCGAATCCCATTCTACGGCAACGGCTAACCCGATGAATGGGCTGTCACTTTCTAATGGTAATGCATTGGATGAGTTACACATGCGTTACGGATATATGGCGGGTTTTTTAATGATGTCGATCCCTGTCTTAGCCGGAAAAATCCTGCAAGGTGGGGTCGCCGCCGCTCAGGCTATGAACTATCAATTAGCAAGCATGATTAATAGCACCAACGCTCGCGTTTCAGCAGCCTCCTCCACCGGAAACTTGGACTTTGGTAATTTACAAATGCAAAACCACAGCTTTAATAATACTTCAGCTAATAAGTTTGACGACAATCTATTAATGAGAACTGGAATGAGTACCGCGCAGCAAGCGGATGGAACTAGCGTCACACGCTTTCAGAATGATGGTGGTCGTAAGACGTACAACGCACAAGAGGCTGAATCCAAGCCGTTGTGGCAAGCGCAAGCCTCATCCATGCTGCAAAACAGTATCAATGACCAATACACAGACGCGAAAACAGCTCAAACGCAACACATGAACAGCTTCAATGACAGCTTTTCGAAAGGCTTTTCGCAAAGTGATCGTTGGAATGACAACTGGAGTCGAAATCGCAGTTATGGGGATGGTCAGTCAATATCAACTGAAGGCCAGATAAGTCAGTCGCATGCCAAAATGGAATCTGCGATTCAAAGTGTATCGGAGACGACTGGCTGGACACACGATCAAGCAAGGGCTTACATGACAGCGATTAGTGGTGGCATCGAAGTGGGTACACCAAAAGGCGCTGAGTTACTTTTTGGTATGAGTGCTAAAGCGGGAGTCAATTGGAGTCAAGATGAGCGAGAATCGTTCAGTAAAATGAGTGCTGAGCAGAAACAGTCACTTTCTCAAGCGACCGCACAATACAGTGAAGGAGCCACAGAAATGCAGCGCGCGGGCCGCACACTGGATGCGAAAGAAAACCGTAATGAAGTTGAGCAATACGCGCACGACTTTGCGTTGAACTTCCAACGCACCCAACAAACGGCGGCTGCGGTAAATGCGTCCAATGCCGAAGTCGACAGCCTCAGTCATATACAATCAAGACTGACAAACGACACGGTGAACTTCAGTGCCAGCACTATCACCGGCTTCCAGCAATACTTAGAGGGCACAATGCTAGGAGATGACAAAGAAGTGTCCCGCCTGATGAATGCCTACAAGCCGGAGGACATTCAAGATGTAAGGCGAGCTTTTAATGATTACACCAACAGTGATGACTTTCAAAAGCACTATGGCGTGGACACATCCAAAGCCTCATTGGAGGCGCTCAAAGGTAAATATGAGCCGCAGGATTTAGGTGGGACGCCGACCTTAACGCCAGAGCAGAACCATTTCATAGGTTCAGGAGCAGTCAACGCGCGCTCTCAGACCGATGAAATCGCTGCGGACATGTTTCAGCTCAATGAGAGTGGAGAACTGTTTGTTGCTCGCAACTACAATAACGTGAAAGGCAATGCTTTGTTGGTCGCCGGTCACATGCAGAATCAGGTTGAGCCGACTTTACCGTCTCCGTCGGTTGAAAATGGTTCAGTAAAAATAGACGTCGAGCAAGAGGTTGAACCGGTCAAACCGACGCGGGTGGGCAGTCCGACTAATACGAGTTACCCATTAAATCAACCGCCTCAAAAATAGTGGTTAAAAACACAGCGCTGTATATTTAAACACGTAGTAAACTGTGTTAATATGTGAGGTGTATATTAAAGGTGGGAATGAAATATGAAGTGGATAACTATGGCATTACTGAGCCTCTTAGTATCTTTGCCAGCAATGGCACAGTCTTGGAACAAAAGCTCCGAATTAAAGGCGTTAGTGAGCAAATTGAATGCGAAGTACGAATCAAATGAGTTATCTGATTATCAAATCGAGAAAATGGGTCGTGTTGATAATCTTTCTTACTTCATTCGACACCTTGATAAACCTGGTACGCCGGAGCACGCGCAGCTCAAGGCGTTTTTGTGGGGGATGCAGTCGGCACATATTGGCAGTATCAACCAACAAATTCAGACCAACGTGGTTCCATGGTTTTGCCCACCTGGAGGAAGCTTGAAAACGGTCAGTCACAATGCAAAAAATCCAACTGAGTTTATAGAGAGTGTCATTTGGTATGGCTTAGAGCGAGACTTGCAATATAACCCAAATCGCTTTGATGTATATAATGGTGCTGCTTCATTTGGTGGTGTGAGTGGGCTTATAGTCTACGGCCTTCAAACTAAATACCCTTGTTATGACCAAGTACCGCAAGCGCATCGTTTAGTTGGTTTTAACTACTGAGCAAAAATCGGCTCTCCATATTAAGGCACGCAATTAGCGTGTCTTTTTAATGGGGCTAACAATGAGAATACCCTTCCCCTACTACTGGTAAGCAAGCTAGGCTATAGACTAAACGCCTAACTTTTTGCTTACGTTTGGAAAAGCTTATGCAAGAAGCCTTTGTTAAAGAAGACGAACTTTTTATCGCGTCAGGCCCATCTTCTGTTGATGACTTTTTAAAGACAGCCATATCAAAACGCAAATACATCCATTGCACATACCCTCTCATCGGAAGGCTAGAACTTTCCACTACAGTCGTGAGAGAACTAAACAAGCAAGACATTCAATGGATTCAGTTTCCTAATACTGGGCGACTTTACCCCCCTAACTTTAGTATTGCTTAATAAATTATGGTTTGCCTTAGCTGCTATATGCTTGCATGTAGAGGTAAAGTAAACCCGACAAACAAAGTTTGTCATCCTTTGAATCCACCTTTCAAATCATATCGACATTAGACATAAGCCTAGCGAGCTGTTCACCTAAAACCTTTTAGATTGAACTATGCACTATCAGACTCCTGGTAACCCCTGTCGTTCGCAGATTACTCCCAGAGAAAACCATATCGTTAGTGCGAAGCTTCTTATAAGTCCCGTTGAATGTGTCATTTATCCGTTGCCTCAATGTAAACTCTTGAATTAGGAGCACAGATGCGAACCCGAAAAAAAAGTAACCATTTTACCCGTGGTGGCCAAGTCACCTTTCATTCAATACGAATGTTTTTTCAAGTTAATAATGCCCTGATTAAGTATATTGGGTGGGGTATGCTTATCTCAACTGTGGGATTGACACTCTTGCAAGCCCCACCAAATGCGCTTTGGGGTGAGTTCTATTACTGGCGAAACTTTTTTTACGCGAAGCTAGATAAGCCCCTGGATAGTATGATTAGCACCATTTGGGAGGGAGAGCGCTATCAATCTACTCTAGCCTCTCAACTTGAGAACCCCGTGCTGCTCGATATCCACGAACGACTATGGCACAACTTTCAAATTTACTATTTGCTCTCAATGGCCATTGGCTTTTTCATCTTTTATCTCTTGCAACGATTTTTTAAAGTTCAAGGGGAAAAACAGAGTGAAGATTTCCATGTTCGTGGTTTTCGTTTAGTTGCCCCTGACGTACTTACCAAGGCACAAATCAAGCGCGCGAAAGTGACCCGTAAGCGGGGCTATGGCGATGGTTCAATTTCACAATTTAAGATTGATGGCCATGCCCTGCTTAAGCAGTCATTTGAGGTACAGCACTTACTCATAGACGGCACCACAGGTGCGGGCAAATCGGTTATGATCCGCAAATTGTTGCGTTGGATACGCGAACGCGGGGATAAAGCCATCATCTACGACAAAGGGTGTGTGTTTACCAGTAAATTTTACCGCCCAGATACGGACGTGATCTTAAACCCGTTTGATGCGCGTTGCGCCAACTGGAACGTTTGGTGCGACGCCAAAGACGCGCCCGATTTTGAAAACATGGCGGCGGCCCTCATTCCTCAACATGGTGATGGTGATCCGTTTTGGGTGGACTCAGCGCGTACCATTTTCTCTTCCACTGCGTTTCGTATGAGCCAGGACAACAAGCCCGCGACCACTGCTCGATTGCTGAGCTTGATTCTAACCAGTGAGCTGGAAACGCTTGGTAACTTCTTGGAAGGGACAGAAGCCGCCGCTCTAGCTTCAAAGGACATCAAGAAAACGGCTATTTCCATTAAGTCAGTGTTGGCCACCTACATGAAAAGTATGCGATTTCTGGATGGGCTGGATGATAAGGATCGTGAAGCCGCCCTGCAGAAGCCTTTTTCCATTACTGATTGGGTGCAAGACGATGAGCAAAGTGGCTTTTTGTTCCTATCGAGCAACGCCCAACAGCACGCTTCACTGAGACCACTTATCTCGATGTGGTTGGCGATTGCCTCAAACGCCATACTCGGACTTGAACCCAATGAAAAACGACGCATTTGGGTATTAATGGACGAGATGCCGAGTCTTCATAAACTCCCTGAGCTGGGTTCCATTATTGCCGAAGTTCGAAAATTCGGGGGGTGCTATTTGATTGGTATCCAATCGTACGCGCAGTTGGTAAAGACCTACGGCAAGAACGCCGCCGATGAGATGTTTGATTTGTTGAACACGCGCTTTTTCTTTCGCGCCCCCTCAGCACAAATGGCACAGATCTCTTCTAAGGATTTGGGTGAGCAAGAAGTCGATATTTCCAAGGAAAACGTCTCTTACGGTGCAAACACGTTGCGCGATGGCGTCTCTCTGGGCCATCAAACGGTCACAAGACCTGTGGTATCCCCGAGTGAGATACAAGCCCTGGACGATTTGCAATGTTACTTACGCACACCAGGCGTTGACCTCATCACCAAACTGGACTTGGAGTTCGATGTTATGAAAGACATTTGTCCGTCATTCAACAAAAGAAGCGTGACATTGTCACAGAAAATGCAAGAAGCCTACGCACAAGCGACCTATTATGAGAGCGTCGCGCCTAGTATTCACCTCTCAAAAGAAGAGCAGCAACCGTTGCTGGATATACAACAAGCTAAGTTTGATTCCAAAGAAGAAATGTTGAATGAAGCTAGCCAAATGAGAGAAGCGATGCAAAGTGACACCGTGCAAGAGATGGTCGAGTCAAAGGATCGAGACAATCATGAGTACCAAGAGCAAGCTCAACGTGTCATTGAAGAGCAAGCCATCTCTCCCGAAGTTGACATTGGAGGCATTGCAGATTAATGACTCAACTCAATTTTGAGGTTTCATATTACTGCTCTCATAGCTGCATGTTGATAGAGTTCCATTAAGAACAGTAAATTTAGTTATAGTGCATTAAGACTAATTTTAATTAGTCTTTCAAAACCCACATCGCCGAACGACTCAAATACAACCTTAATCAATAAAAACTACTAACGACCAAATACCGCTCAATCTTATTGCCTGCGGTATTTGGCATTCCTTAAGGAAAATCTCATGCTTTCAATCAGCGCACTCAAGTCCGCCTCTGGCGCAACAAAATACTACCTTGGCGAAGAAAACCCTAAAGACCTTCCTGACGTCACCCTTGAGAAAGGAGAAGGAGATAATTATTACCTAAAAGAAACAGACCAGCCTGAAACCACTTTTTGGCATGGAAAATTGGCAGAAGAAGTCAATTTAGCGGGAAAGCCGGTAGAAAAAGAGATCTTAGAGTCTGTCCTTTCTGGCCATCTTGGCCAAGAAACGATCAAAGGCAAGAGGGCGAATCATAAGTCGGGGTTCGACCTGACTTTTTCAGCACCAAAGTCCATTAGCCTCTTGGCTTTGGCGGGCGGTGATACTCAATTGATTGACGCTCACAACGCAGCAGTAAAGTTTGCGCTCACAGAGATAGAAAAAGACGTTGCTCAAGTGAAAGTTACCCATGAAAAAGGCGTCCAAGAGTACGAAAACACGGACGCTATGATGTTTGCAGTGATCCGGCATAAAACCAGCCGTGAAAATGATATGCAGCTCCACTCTCACGCCCTCGCCGCCAATATGACGCGTGATCAAGCAGGAGAATTACGCGCGTTATCAACGTGCCTCAAGCAAAAAGGAGGGGTGATTAACGGATCGGGTGAACGCATCTATAATTTTCAAAAATATTACACCTCACTGTACCAAAGCCACCTTGCAAAAAGTGCTGAAAACCTCGGCTTCAGCATGCGTGGGGTCGGAAATGGCCAGTTTGAAGTTGTTGGCGTGCCAGAATCCCTTATTGATGAGTTTTCCACGAGAAAAAAGCAGATCGACCAAAAAGCATTGGATTTCGGTAATACTCAAACAGCAAGGGATACGGCCGCACTCGATACACGCAAAGCCAAAACCTATCACAGCCATGAAACACTCAACCACAAATGGCAAACCAAGATCCAAGAGCACGGGCATGACCCTGCTCAGTTAGTTTCTCTGGCAAAGCGTGCTTCGACTGAACGTGTCGGCCCATCAACACAAGAAGCTAAGGCAGCAATCCATCGCGCCGTTGAACATTTGGGACAATATAAAACCACCTTGCACATTGAAAAAATCATCGAGATCGCGGCCGCTGATTTCACTTTAGGTACAACGCAATTGAATGCTCTAGATTTAAAGCAAGCCTCCGATGAGCTTATCAAAAGCGGCCAGTTAATTGCGCTCCAAGAGAAAGGTCAATACACATCAAAAGCCCTACTCGATAATGAGCGCGCACTCATGGATGCCACTCTAGGCCGTGCGCACCACATGAGAACCCACGTGAATCCGAGTGTACTCAATCAACTCAAGGCTTCTCACAAGCAACAACAAATTCTTACCGACGTGTACCAGTCAACCAAACAATTTCACATCGTGAACGTTCACGGCGACTCAAAACCGATGGCCCAGCACTTACTGAATCTCGGCAACCATAGTCACAAAAGGGTTCACTTGGTTTCACCCAACGCCAGGGAGAAACAAAACAGCATGGAAAACATTCAACGAAAAAGCCACACTTTAAGTGCCTGGGTCAGCCAACTGTTCAGCTCGGAGCATCGTCATACCACGCACAGCTTGTTGAACGGTGACTTACCCCTAACCAACAAAGACGTTTTGCTCATCGATGAAGCCAATAAACTGAGTGCCAATGAATTGCTGGGACTCACCGAAAAAGCCAAGCAATCGAACAGTAAAGTGGTGATGCTCAATCGCGTTACGAACCGACAAGGCTTTAAAGCGCACAATGCCATCGAGCTCTACCGTAAGGGCCATGTTGAGAGTCACACCTGGATAAATGGGAAAAGCCAAGACAGTCAAGTGAACCTTCATGACAATGATACGCAACGCTTGGCTCGCGTGTATGCTGACCTGAAAGACAAGGATCAGATTCAAGTATTGGCCACCTCTGGCGTTGAGCAACGGCGTCTGACCGAAGCGATAAGGACGCAGCTAAAAAACACCCACGCCCTTTCTCGCATCGAAACCACCCTCTTCACTCAAGTTCCTCACTTTCTCTCTAAAGCGCAACAACCACTCGTTCAACATTACAAGCCAGGCATGATACTCACCCAATGGGATAGCAAGCAGCCCCAACGCTTTGTCATCGCCAGCATCGATAAAGAAAGCAATACCATGACCGCACTTCGCCAAAAAGATGGGCAGAGCATTCACTTTGATCCATCCACTTCTGAGTTTAAAAATAGAAACATGCAACTGACTAAGCCTGAGAGTTTGAATATTGCAGTGGGTGAGCGCATGAAAGCCGCTAGCCATCATAAAGCCGCCGGCCTAACCGCACACCAAAGCTATCGTGTCAAAGCACTCGATAAAGATACCATCACATTAGACCATCAGGGCCAAACAAAAACCCTCCCCCTCACCGCCCTCAAGGATGCCCCCCTGAACTACGACTACGTCCATACGGCCAGTCATATCCAATCAAAATCGCATACTTTGCTATCAGCCAAAGCGTTCAGTTTGTCAAAACCACTGCTCACAGAGCTGACAGAAAAAAGCGAGCGCATCGATATCTTTACCGACAATATCGAGAAAGCGCATCAAGCACTCGGCAAAACCCAGGTCACTCCGTCAGCTATCGAACGAGTGATGACACCGAACCCGGTCAACGACCGCTATTTAAATGGTCGTACTGCAAGCGAACTCAAGCAGGACGTCAACGCAGCCCTGTCCGCCCTCTCCCGAGAGCAAAGCACTCCCATAATAGAAAAGGCCGTGAGCTTTGCGCTTAACCATCTCTCAGAGCGAGAAGCCGCCTTTAGTCAAAAAGCGCTGGTGATCGAGGCCGTGCGTTACGCGTTTGAAGAAGCCGGCGCATCAGTCAGTAAATCCCATATTGAGGCGGAGTTGGCCAAACGCAGCGATACCTTATCCGCGCATTATAGCGACGGCACGCGATGGACAACGCAGACCGCGCTAGACACCGAAAAACACATCCTAGGGAACATTGAACAAGGTAAGAACCAGCATACGCCTTTTGCATCAGCAAAACAGGTTGAGCAGTATCTTGCCGAAAAGCCCAGACTCACAGAGGGACAAAAAAGCAGCGTCACGCTCATTTCGACCACAAAAGACAGTTTTGTGTCTATTCAAGGTTTAGCCGGCACGGGTAAATCCACCATGCTCGAATCCAATATTGAACTTATTCAATCAGTGAAAGCTGTTAACCAGCAGAGAGCGCAAACGGTCATTGGCCTAGCACCAACCCACGCGGCCGTCTCAGAACTAGAAAGTAAGGGCGTCAAAGCGCAGACCTTAGAAAGTTTATTAACCGAACTACGCCAGGGAAACCGTCAACCGAGTGATTACCAGGGTAACCTCTTCTTCTTAGATGAAAGCTCGATGGTCAGCAATAAGCAGGCCAAAGAGTTCACCGATCTCATTCTGGCCAGTCAATCCAAAGCCGTTCTGTTAGGGGACAAAGAACAGTTGCTGTCACTCAGTGCCGGTAAACCATTTGAACTAGCGATGAGTCAAGGCCGAATCGATAGCGCTGATATGACTGACATTGTTCGTCAGCAAAACGACACGCTACTCAACGCGGCGCAAAACACCATTGATAAGCAACCACACAGTGCGCTTGACAAGCTCCAGAAACAAGCCCCCGACACTCAAGGAAAAACCCAACACGTTATTTCAACACTCGATGAACATGCCCAAGATAAACGCCAAGCGCAGTTGGAAGCGACAGCCAAACTGTCTTACGTTGTGGCCAAAGATTACTTAGAGCGTACGCCAGAGACGCGCGACAATACCCTTATCATCGCCTACACCAACATTGAACGTGATAAGATTACCGAGCACATTCGCGACGGCCTCATCAAAAACAGGGAGTTGGGTAAAGAGAACATCGTGGCGACACGCCTTCGCTCCGTGGGCGCAACAGGCGAAGAGCTCTCCACCATGATGCCTTATCAAAAAGGCTTAGTATTAAGTACTAAGCCAGGGGAATACGCGACAATTACCGGTGTTGACTCAGAGCATGGCATCGTGACACTGCAAAATGAGAAAACGGGTAAGACGGCCACTTTCTTGCCTCGAAACCGTGACCACACGTTTACAACTCTGTTTTCCATGGCTGAAAAGCCACTCTCAACCGGTGATAAGATCGTAACGCGCTTCACCGATAAGACACGTGACATCAAAGCGAACGTCGAATACCGCATCACCCAAGCAACCTCCGAAGCCATCCTGGCACAATCACAGGCGGGCCAAACCCTGACTATCAACCCTTCGACCCTGCAAGATGGGCATTGGGATTACGCCTATAGCCGTACAGCGGATATGGCCCAGGGGTCAACCTATCCACACGTCATCACTGCGATTAAGAGTAAAGGGAGTTTGACCAATCTTAGACGTGCCGGTATCGATGTTACCCGTGCAAGCCAGCACATACGTCTCTATACCGATAACACTGAGCACTTGGTCAAAACCTGGCTATCCAAAGAAAGCCATAAATCGAGCGCGTTGGAAACCATTGAGCAAACGCCACCCACAAATACCGTGTATTTTAACCGCAATGCGCTGCCCCATGAGGACACGCGCTTTCAAAATTCCAATGGTGATTTTGATTATCAAAAACTTAAGAACCATATTAATGAGACCCTCCCTAAATATACAGAGAGCCTAGCGAAAGCATTATTAGGGACACCAAACATGAGTAAGTCGGATAGAGATTATCTGACCTTCGGAATAGGTCAATCGGCCATAAAAGTAAGTTTAACGGGCTCCCACCGTGGTTATTTCAAAGATTACACAACGGGAGAAAAAGGCTCACTCGTTAACCTCATAATGAGTCACAAAAACATTGGATATAAGGAAGCGATGAACATGGCAAACAGTATGATTAATGAGCCTGATAAACACCAATTATCAGAAAACCCTAATCACGATAAATTGACAAACACCACGCCAAGACATATCGCACAATTTGAAGAAAGGGCCAAGGATTATATAAAACAGAGTCAACCCATTAACGATTCTTTAGCGCAATCTTATCTGAACAAGTTGGGCATAAATAACATTGAGAATGAGCATGTTAAATATCACCCTTCGGTGTACTCTTCTGAAGACAAAGCCCTCCACCCTGCCATGCTAACAAATATCCACGACAAGAATGGAGAAACGAAGGCCGTTGAAATCACATATCTTGACTTGAACGGGAATAAAGATAGCACCCTCGATATTAACCCAAGAGTATTGGGCACAAAATCTAAACAATTTACGAAATTCCACGAAGGTGAACATTTACATGCAACAATAATTAGCACATCTATTGAGCAATCCTATTTAATTAGAGAAGAGACTCAAAGCAAAGTCGACATTATTAATGTCAACCATAAGAATGACATTCAAAATCTATCCACCGATGAACTACGGCAAAATGTAATTATTGTCTTGAGTCAAGGCAATCAAGACTTGAATCCGAACAACATTGAAAAAATCATGGAGAACTTTAATGGAAGAGACATTACTTTTATTGCAGAAGAAGATCTGCATCGTGATATTGAATCGTGTATAAAGCAACTGGATAGAGCTTCTAGCATCTCGAAAGAAGAAATTCCCGATGATATAAAACATGAACACTCGGAACGACTAGATAGCTTTGAATTAAATGAAAGAAAAGAGCAAGACAGTCAATCATTAGATTATTTCGACGACAGAAACATAAGTCAACAAAAGGAATCTATCGCACTAGAAAAGGATAGAGACACCGATTATGAAGACAGAGAAATAGATAGAGAACTGGAACGATAATCAGAATAGAAAGGGTAGCCCATGGCTACCCTTTTTTTTCACCTGAAAGAAATTCATCCACCTTATTATTCACGTCAGCATTCACTAAAGTTCTCATTTTACCCGCTTCATCTTTTTTATTATAAAAAGCAGCACCATCAAAACTTTGGGAATGAGTCAAATTCCCCGTCCCTTGTATCTGCCTAATACGACGGTACATCTCTTCCAACAACTCGCGGTTCGACGGTCGCGTATCTTCACTATCGTTCAGTTTGATACGCAATGCAAAGGTGAGTAAATCACGCACAGCATCGGCATCATTCATTTGGGTACGTTTCTGATACTCCGCAAAGTCCTTCTCTAAATCACCTTTAACCGCAGATTGTAATACTCGACTTCTTGCCATTTTAGATTTCTTCCTTAGATTTAAAATCAATATAAAAGTAATGTGAATCAAATACATTTCAATATCATTATAATCATAAAAACCTCTGAGAGCCACGAAATTAAAGGTCTAAATTGAAATCAAATACACTTACAATTAAATCTCAATACCCTTTCTCCCAACCATTGCCCGAATTGGGCTAAATTGAAATCAAATACAATTACCGTAAATCTCATTACGATTAAACATGCTAATTAGTAAAGATTTTAAAAATTTTTAACACTGCATTCTACCGAGCGCAATTTAGTATAAGTTACTGTTTTTAAAGGACTAAGTTCATTTCAGACAACCATTTAAATCGAATTTCGATTTAGCGTAGGGTGTGGTGACTTTCAAAAGCCTCCGACTTCTCGGACGCTTTCTATCGGGCAAAAGAATCTAATCAGTGGGATCTGGAGAGAAGCGAAAGACAAGAGCCGACCAGGTGGCGATTGAATCGGTTAATATCGTGAGTTAAAAAAGGAAAGAAAGGAAGGGTGGATAAGGCATGATAGTCAAGACCCTGCACCATAATGGTGCAGGGTCTTTTATTTAAGATTTAGCTCATAATAAACTGATTGGACTTTTTGGATGTATATTTTTCTAGCGTTCTCGGTGCGCTCATGAAATCCCGCATTATACGCACCGACACTATTCCAATTATATCCATGACTGGCAAAGTTCGAACTTAACACCCAAGCACCCAAATAAACATTAAAGCATGGTTCATAAATGTTCGTTTCGTTTATATTAAAATCGGATAACTTATCAAACCAATGAGAATTAATTTGCATCAAACCAAAATCACGACTAACAACGTGACCGGATTTATTTTTATTTTCATTGTACGCGTTAGGGTTTAGGCTACTTTCTACAGTAGCAATCGACTTTAAGAGCCTGGGTTCGACATTGTAATACCGCCCTGCTTCATCAAAGCAAAACGCCTTACTGAAGCATGGGAATAATAAACTTAGGTAAAATAAAGATCTCATATTGGAAACCTCTTTAGTTAAAAAATATATTTTAAATATTAAATAATGTATTTCAAGAAAAAGCCATGAATAATATTCATGGCTTCAATAATTACGCTGCTATTCTTTTCTTGTTACCACGCTTCACTATCTTGGAACCGTGCGATTCTCTAATATCATCAAGTGACTTGCTTGAGCCTCTTCTTTTTGCCGTCCCTGTTTTAAAATACCAAGCGGTTTTGTTTTTCGAGTAAAAGAACTTACTATCTTTCAACTTTTCTTTGTGTCGCTTTGTTTCTCCTGTAACCCAAATCCACGTACCACAAATTTCTATATTTAGACCATCTAAGTTTTTAATCTGGTCAATTGCTCTTTTCAGAATTTCACTCAAGTTTTCGCTTTGGCCGTCGGCTTCGCCAGTAAATGTAACTTGGTCAAACTTTCTTAGTGATTCCCAAGCTTGATTTAATAATTGGCTGAAGTGAACATCACCGCCCTCTTTGTCTGGGTGATATTGGTTGATAAGCTTGCGAAATACTTTTTTAACTTCATCTCTAGAATAGGTTTCGTTTTCTTTGTTCAGTTTAAGAATTGATAGTGCATCGTTGATATTCATTTTCGTTCCTTGGTAGCGGCGGCATTGCCTAAGTTATTAGTGGATATTTTTCTTGTTTCGGATGCTAAGTTTTATCTGGCTTGGTGTCTTAACAGGAAGACTTGATATGTTGTAATTGATCGCAGTGGCGATAAAACCATCTTTCGTTGATTGAAACAAAATCGAAGGTGTCAGAGACTTGTATTTAAAAGTAAGGCATACACCGTGAAAATTAGCATCTTGAATAAGTTCAATATTGCCAAATTCAACAGGTGAAGCGTTTATAATTTCACTCTTGATTGATAGGATTTGCTGATAAGTCCAACGACGATTTTTATTAACGATGGCTTTCGTATTTGAAAGAAAGCCCGATGCCTTGATAGATTGAATTTCGTTTTCTAATGAACCCGAAAGTACATCACTTTGATAATCAGAGAGCAAGCCAGATAGAGTTTTATACTCTTGATTAACTGGGGCAATAAAAGGTAGCTCTCTCTTATAGAATTTTGGTTGAATCATTTTTTGTCTCCAAAGTAGCGGCGGTATTGCCTAAACGATTTTTAAAGTTACAACTAAGTGCTAGTAATATTTGATTGAAGAATCTAATTAAAATCCCAACGATTGCACAGCCACCAACCATCCAATTCGTGGTCACTTCCCCAATAGTCAATTCGCTCTAGTCGATCAAAAAGGGCTTCGGTTTCATGGTTAAGCAATGCATCGCCTGTAAATTTAGATGGGGTCGCAGATACACGACCTTTGACTTTATAAAGGTAATCTGTCAATCCATCGTGCAAAGACTCGCCCATTGTGCAGAAAGCATCATGGCGCAATTCACAAGCTTGATCGAGTGAAAGACCTAGTTGGAGCAGAAGAGGGATGGCGGGCAAACTTTGGTGGTCAGCTGCGAGCCAATTCGCTTGCTCTAACCATTCGGACATATCAAAGTTCTCTAGCTTGTACACTGGCATAATCCATCCCTCTAGTTACGGGTAAACAAACAAGTAGGCGTTTCTAATTGGCTCGATACTGTGTTACAGTCTTAAGGAAGGGGAGCAAGTCCCCTTGTCTTAAAAGTGCCTAACAAGCGTAATGATTGCGGTTGTTAGGAGGATAACGGTTAGTGGTATTTGGATTGCGAGTCTAATATTGTCTAACCGTTTATTCCTTATTTCGAGAATGAGCTTTTCATTCTCCTTTTCGAGTTTTTGCCTTTTTGTAAGTTTCATCCCCTTATCTCTTCTTTAAAAACTATATACATTTTAATGATTTAAGCTTAAAAAGTCAATAAGGAAATACATAAATAAGGGGTTTCGACCCGAAGGGATAAGCGAAGCGATACAGCAGAATCAAAGCGCAATAGAACAGTAAAGCTACTGCACACCAGACGAACTCTGAGCGCGTAAAGGGGTGTTGCCTGACATATCGCATATGCCAGGCTTAGAATGCGTGAGAGTGGCTCACAGCGCCCCCAGGAGCCCGACCGCACCTTGCCAAGCCCTGCGAACCTGTAAGCGTGTACTAGATCATACGTTCGCAATACTTAGCTAAAGTATTGGCTTCATGTTGAGTTTTACAATCGTGCAAGCACTCGATCCCGCCATCGATGCAGTGACCGAAAACAGACCAACATTTAACTGGCGTACCTTCTTCAAGATTGCTTTCCAAAAAGGGCTCCAAAGTGATGTCTCCGCCCTGATTTTGGTGTTCAATGCAAAACATTACCTCGATACCATCGTAATCCGTCCAAATAGGCTCAAGCTCTTTTGGCATGCAATTCCAACCGTTGGCCAAGATATCGTGGATCAACACATTATCATTTTTAGGGGAGCCTTCGGGGTCTAGCGTCGAAACGCTAGTCGCTGTTAAGTCATTAGAGACAGTTTGCTTGTCATGCGATGGAAACATAGTGGGTTCTCCTTTGTTGTCTGAATATCACTTTCTTTTTCGCCTGACTTCTTTTTCTCAGATTAGTGGTTCTCTTTTGCAATGGCGCGTAGCGGCTTCGCTTTACATTGCAAAAGAGGTTCCGTTCTGAGATATCTAGAAGTCAGAGCAGAAATGGGAAGTGGTATGAGCAAAGGAGACAAGCCACGGTTTCAGCGCATAAAGCATTACTGTCTCTTATGGCGTAGCAGTGAGAGCTCTTGCGTTAAGGATTGTTGGCCTGGAACTTAGAGCCACAGCAAGCTTGCTTGCTATCAGTGGCTCAAGTTAGCGGTCAGAGGAGCGTAGCGACGGAAAGCCTGGCCGCGAAGCGGCAACGCCCTGCTCAATAAAGTATTTCAAAAAAAAGAGATGAATAAGTAACACAACCTGACACTTAATCTGCTGAAGAATGATCCGCCCCACTCCCCGACTCAACTTGATTAACTTTCCCCAATGTAATCCAACGAAAACGATGAAAAGCCTTAAATCGCTTTTGAACATTTTTTAATGAAGAGAATGCCTGAAGTGTTACTTCTGAATATCCAGGCCCACAAAATGCAGCTCATTTTGTTTGAGCCTTTGTATCTCAAGAATGAAGTTTTGAATTGATATGATGTCTTAAGTGTGGAGAAAGTAGAGCGACGTTTACACGCCGCCCACTTTGAGAAAGTTATAGGCTAGGTTCTGGTTGGTAGTCTTTAATGCAAATGTGTTTTAAAGGGTTGCCAATGTAAGCACATGAAAAATCTTGTAGCTGGCTTACGATATGCTCAGCATCGATGTTGATGTATACGGCCAGTTCGTCAGCATACATATGTAATGACACTAGTGTTTCTTTGTTTGCTATCATACTCATGCAGTCGTTCAAAAACGCACGATCAATCTTAAGAGATTGAGATAGGAATTGTGCCAGGTCTATTGTCGGTTTCATGGATTTCCTTCCTGAATAGTCTTTTCAGTGTATAAATGAACAAGGCAGTTCACGGTGCAAGTTCAAAGCTGACCTCAAAAAGTCGAGTATCATAGCGGCAGCACTTAACCTCTATTTGGTTGTACCTTCGATATCGATTCACCAACTCTTCATGCAGGTTTATTGCTGAAGACTCATCTGTCATTCTCACGAAAGCGTAACCATCATTCGCATAGACATACACAATGCAGTCTAGGTACTTTAAATAGTTCGGCTCGTTTAGAGCGAGCCACTTATGACCACACCCATAAACAACCTTCTGAAACTGTCGGTTATTGATACTCATGAACATTCTCCTTGTTCGATAGAGTAGCGGGCCAGCAGCCCGCTAAGGTGTTAAGCGGCTATGTCTTTTAGTACGGGTAAAACTTCACGTACAAAAGCATTTTGGGCGTTCAATGTATGCTTACGAACCCAGGCATAGTTTCTGTGTCGAGAGCACTTAAACGCATTACTTTTTAAAATGCTCCGCACCTCTTCACTAGGCTTAGTGGTGAAGTGAATTGCAATCTTGTTGTCCTCGGTCAATTCGTATTCAATGCCGTTGTCCAGGGAGTCATTGAGTTGATTTGATTCGCGCCCTTCTTCAAGCTTCTTCTGCTCTTTTATGCGTTGTTCCGTTCGCTTGATCTCTTGAGAGCGGTTGGTCAATGAATAACTAGGAAACGCAACAACTTTTGAGGTAATGCGACAAGGTTTAAGCAAAGTGATCGCTGTGTCTTCATAGAGGCCGAACGACGTCTGAAGATCTTTAATCAGTTTGTCGATGTCATTTTGAGTCGCACCGGCTTTTAACTGGCCCTTGGGATACACTTTGCGCACCATCTTGTTAATGGCTATCCACATTTCTTTTTCTTTGACCAACTGTTCAAGCTTGGCTTCCAATTGCTGAAGAGCGCTAGCGGAGTCACTTTTGATCACAGTGCCATCACCTTCTGGAAGGAGCATTTTTACCGCTCGTTTATACAGCTGCTTTTCTCTCTCTGCGATGGCGTCATATTTGTTCATAGCGGAAGCAAGACGCTTTCTGTTGCGCTCGACGGGAAAATTTGCAGGGCCAGTAATGGCCGATGACATACAAACGGATTCAGCATGTATGTAGTTGATAAAGAGTTGATCGACTTCTTTTTGAAAGTGTTTATGGATCTCTTCTAAATATTGTTCACAAACCTTCACAATGCCGTTCGCTTTGGCGGTAGTAATGGCCTGGTTCAATTGGACTTTGAAACCTTCACAACGCTGTGCGTAATCGACAACAACAAGAACGCCCTTGCGTTCAGGGCTGAATGAAGTCGCATGAAATGCGCGTTCAGCTGTCGACAAGTCGATAGCTGAAACGTACTGGTTGTGCTCAGGGTGTTTTTGTAGATGTTCAGCAAGTAGTTTTTGGCTGTAGTTCATGTGGAAATCTCCAAAGTAGCGGCGGTATTGCCTTGATTTCGAAATTAATTTTACTCCCGACCAACTATAAAGTCAATACGAGAATTTAAATTAAATCAAAAAAGGGGCCATCAAACCAGGCCCCTTTGGGTACTATGCTGCTACACATTCACCATGGAATTTTTTCAGCTGGCTTCTTAGCGAATTGATGCGGTTCAACGCTCGCCAATCACTCTCAATGTTGTCATTCGAATCTGGAACTAAACACTGTTTAATGTTCTTCAAAAACTCGATGGATGCTTGGCCATCCTCTTCGGCAAACTCCCCAACCACTTTATAGATTTTTGCGGCGGCGTCTTCTATCTGCTCTTCCGTCACTGTGTCACTCCATTTATTTCCAACAATGGTTGCGATTACCGTTGCGTCTTCGTTAGTGAAGTCTTGGCCCATCTGACCTAACACAACCTCTTCAACTGCTTGCTCTTCAGCTTGAGGTTCTGGCTGTTGAACAACTTTCGGTTGCTCGAACTCACCGAAATATTGCTTTTCTAATTGCGCTTGCTCTGTATCGAGAGGGCAGCCAACGGCCAGTTGGAGCTTATTCGCTGTCAGCATTACGCCTGTGCTATCAGGTTTCATCTTTCCGCTGACTTGATCGAATGCCCTGTCTTTAAAGTCATCACTCCAGCGAGACACATCCAAATCATCCAACTTAGACAAATCTACTTTGTCGAAAGAAATGAAGTTAGTGAGGATATTTTTTGCTGCCAGTGCTAGCGCCTTAAGAAAAACCGCGTACGTGTTTAAATGAGTTTCGCGATGGTCCCTTGCATCATTCAATCCAAAGTTCAATGCACTCCATCCAGTATGACGGCTGAATGTCATCCAAAACTCTTTAGCAATTTCTTTCTGTTCCGTAGTTAGCTCTTCTTTAGCTTGTTTGTTAGTTAAGCCCAGGAAGCTTTGAGTCGCATCTCGAATAGTCTTCAGTGAGAAGTAATTAAGGTTTGATCCGGTGATAGCATTGCGCTCAAAATCGACCATATCTTTAAAACACGTGAGATCCGTGGCCAGCTCAACAGCAAATTTACTCATTGGATCTCGGTGGTCATAAGCAATCGAAATAGCCGCAGGCGGCTTGGCCAAGTTGTTGTTGATATCACTAAATCCAATTTGGCGGTCAGTTAATGACAAATCAGTGTAAGCCATAAAAGGCACCTGGATTGTGCTCAAATCAAGGTCTTTCAATTCCGGATCAGTCGCAATTTTTTTAATCGCGTATGCTGAGCCAGAAGAGCGGTGTTGGCCATCAAACAATTTAATGGTGCTATCCATTGAAACTACTAACACGCCTTGAGACAGCATATTAACATCATCGGTACGTTTGACATTGAGCACCTCATAAACATCAAAAAACGTCGCCGGCTTACTATTGACAGGGGTATCGATCAAACCCACTACACTCGGGAAGATATAAAAGCGATTTTTCTTCACATTATCAATCAGATAGTCGCCAAATTTTTCAGCTCTTTTATTGTTAACGGCACGCTGTGAGCGATCTAGAGTCGACCCCTTATCGTCCAGGTTTAGCATTTTGACCAGCACCTTTAGCGGCACATTGATCTGGAAGTATTGAGTGTGTTGAAGGCCGCGAGTCGCAGGGAAGCGGTAGCTGAACGGTTCGTTAAGTAGCATTTTTTCCAACATGATGAATCTCCAAAGTAGCGGCGGTATTGCCTTGATTTCGTTGTTAATTTTAATCCCCACCGCCTAAAAAGTCAATAGGGAAATTTAATAGTTTTAGCTTAATCTGCAAGGGTGACGTCTAAAACCTTAAACCACTCATCCTCAATATTTTCAATCGTTTTGGATCTGAGTGACGCACTAATGGCTCTAACGTGAAGCGTTAATGTTTCGCCGTCTTCAGTTTCTACCAACACCTCTGCGCAATATACTTTTGATTTATTTGTCATCGCTGACTCTCCAATTTTGCATGCAAAATTATGGGCCGCTCGCACGGCCCTCAACCTTAGTACATCTTTTGCCACTCGATAAAATCAGAATCACCCCACTGCGCTGATTGATACTCAGGACTATTTTCAATCAGAATGTCTTTCATAATGCGACGTAACTCTTGAAAGTGCGCCCAACATTTGCGGCTTTCGCAAGAGACCACACCATCCTCAGCACAATGATAGATAAGGTAATCAATTGCTTTCACGGTAGCCGCAATTTGCTTGTAATCCGCTTTTGGGCGGTGGTTCGTTGGAGCAACTGAAGGGTCACGACGCTTGTACGATTCAAAGGCTTCAATCTCTTCGTGAGGATAACGAAGGCGATAAGCGCGATGATTGGCCACATGAAACAAGCGGATCAAGTTAAGTACACCATCACTTGGAGAGCCAAAAAATGGGTCAGGATCTAAAGAAGCCAAAAAACCTTTAAGCGTGTCGGCATTATGCAACTTGCCAGAGAAAGCAATGGAAGAAAGAGAAGATTTAAGGTGAGCCAGGAAGTCATCACCAACATAAAAACATGACATATTAAAGTCTCCAAAGTAGCGGCGGTATTGCCTTGATTTCTTGAGCTATTTTAAGCTTTTACGCTTAAAAGGTCAATAGGGAAAATTAATAAACTAACAATCAAAATAGAGTTTATCGATATCCTTGTATGGTTGATAACAGTCTAAGATTTCACCCAAAACAACAAACCGAGTGACTTCGTCCTCCTGGCGACACTCACCGCCGTTCTGGGAGGTGAACAGCTTCAGAGCTTCAATGGCCTCCTGGTAACTATAAGAGCTCTCTCTGAGCGCTTCAGCGAAGCCAATCAAGCCTTTAACCTTGCTCGCTTCCAGGACAAGGTTTTCAAAACTCACATTCAGTTTCATCTAGTTACCCATTTGCCAGGCGAAAAAACCGATAGTAGCAACAAGAGACACAATCGAAACGATAACAGTGATCTCAACGATGTTCCTTTCAAAGCTCTCAAGTAATTTCATTTTACGATTCCTTTTTGGCTGAAGGTGTACCAATAGAGTTTACACAATGATCATACTCAAGCTTAAACTTTAAATACAGTTCGTAAGCTTGTGAATATTGTTCCTCTGTGATGTCTTTACGGCCTTTAAGTACCCAAAGAAAGTCTTCAGAGATCGACAGTGCGGCCCCTTCAGGCTTGCACTCTTCAGCGCTAGCGTTAGAAGTACAAACAAGCAGTGAAGCCAGGACAAGCCATTTAACAGAATGTAGTTTAATCATGCTTTTCTCCTTTTTTGAAAGTATGAGTATTGTACTTGTCCACACTTAAAAAGTCAATAAGGAAAAACAATAACTAAATAATGTCGACCCGAAGGGATAAGCGAAGCGAGACAGCAGAGCCAAAGCACAAAAGAACAGTAAAGCTACTGCACACCAAAGGGATGCTAAGCGTGTGAAAATGTGTTGCCCAACCTAACCCATATGCCAGGCCGCGACTGCGTGAGAATGAAGCACAGCGCCCCCAGGAGCCCGACCGCACCTTGCTAAGCCGAGCGAAGCGACCTACGGACTGTCATCACTAGATGAACATTCAGTGGAACTGATAAACCAATGACGACTCACTAAGATTCACATAAAGAATTGCGTTAAGGATTGTTGGCCTGGAACTTAGAGCCACAGCAAGCTTGCTTGCTATTAGTGGCTCAAGTTAGCGGTCAGAGGAGCGTAGCGACGGAAAGCCTGGCCGCGAAGCGGCAACGCCCAACTAAAAAGAAAGGATCATTTTATCGACCAAAGATACTCAAACCTTTGTCAGTAATACGCCAATAGATTTTTGAAGAGTTACGGCCAAAATTATTACCATATACAACCTCACCATCTTTGTTAAGCACTCTTCTTTCTACGAATCCAGCTTCTAACAAAGCATAAAGTGCCTTATGTGAATTACTCAGACTTGGAACATCGAGAAGATTACTTTTGAGAGAATTGGCTTCAAAGAACACCTTCCCTTCATCATCACGATCTCTTTCGACCTTGCCTTTATCCAGGTCTTGGTCACAAAGATTCATTAACGTAAGAAATTGAAAACATAAAGAAACTCTGGTTAATTGAGAAAGTTCTTGAAGGTTTTTGGTATAAGTTTCAAAGTTCACACTCATGATTCACTCTCTTGCTTCATCTTTTTAATATCACACACCGCATCGACACAAACTTTAAGCCACAAAAAGCCCAATTCACCTTCCAGGTTCAGCGGTAGAACTTTAGACAACTCGTCATAATTCGGCTCATCACCACCACGTTCACGAACGAACAGGGCAATCATAGCGAACCACTCAGACTGTTTAGTTGGTGTCCACTCTAATTCCATCAAGCAAAGGTAAGCAGACTTGGCCAACCACTGCGGTAAATGTTTATATTTTTCTGGTTGATAAACACGTTGTCTTAACCAGTCAGCGCTCATAGACTCTTTTTCAGTCAGTTCATGCTTCTTGGCCATATCAAAAAGCAAAGCTGCACTTCTGTCTCGATCTTCTCTAGATTTTTCAGCGGCATTCAAAAACGCCACAACAAGGGTTCTGTACTCGTCTTTTAGACGTTCATTGTAATTATCAATTTTCATTTGTTTGTCCATTCGTCGAAAACGCACCTGTTACACTTGCGCTCTTGACTACATTTCTTTGTTAGCTTCTAGAGCAATATCAAACCAAGGGCCGATAAGGTACTCCCACTCCTGGGTGATACGGTGGCCGTTAAGCAGTAAATAACGCGCTGCAATAGCTTTGCTTAATTCATCATTGGGTTGCCAATCGTTATCAATTAGGTAGTCAAAAGCTGCACGACACGCCCACTGTGGTGCTTTTTTAGCTTTAACCCAATGTTTTAGAGATTCACCTGGTGGGGCGCTCCGATAAGTGATGTATTTTCTTTCAATAGCAATGTTCGTTAAACACTCTGCTGCCTGAGTGCTTGAACCATCGAACTGATAAGAAAACCACTTAATCAAATTGGCTCGTTTGGGGTTAACCACGCGAGCCAATGTTGTTTTAGCTGTCATATCAACCAGTGTAATAGCCAATCAGCTCAATATCAGACGCAGATACACTCTGCGCCTCTGGAGCATCATCTAGCAGCACCATGAGCTCACCATCTACGGCATTTCCAGTGATATCGATGACACCGTATGCACCATCAACTTTTACTCGAATCGCTTTAGCTTTGCGATCTTTTTTGGCGGGTGTTAGATTATTTTGCTCTTTCTCTGAAGCATCGTTTGACTTCTTGCTCTTAAGTTCCTTGGTCAGCTCTTGCGCTTGTTTACGCGAAACAGCATCACCGCTAGACAGTAAGCTCTCTGTGGCATCAGGGTTTAGTTCATGGGCTATGCGAAGCGAATTGATGGTATCGACATCACCAATAGTTCCCTCGCTATAAGCGTTTTTCACCACTTCTGGCGCTTCAATTGCCTTTAAGTATGCGCTGACTTTAGGTGTAGAAATACCTAATTTCTTGGCCACACCCTTATTATCAAGGTCGTTCTCTTTTTTACCTTTTTCGATGGCCATGCCGATTTCAAAAGGAGTCAAATCTTCACGAATGATATTTTCAGCAAGCTGGCCCCAGATGGTACCAGGCGCTCGAACGAGACAATCTAAATGCGTGATCTTGTCACTCATCTTAGCTCCTCTCCAACGGCGCTCGCCCTTTTGAATACAGTAACCACGAGAATCACGCTCACTGACAACAATAGGTTGGATTTGCCCTTCTTGCTCCAAGCTAAAAGCCATTTCTTCAATACTTTCAGCGTTAAAGTTCTTTCTTACCTGTTCGGTACTGTAAATATCTGTTTTGGGAATGCGAACAATCTGTTCACCAGGAAGTATCGCGACTGCTGATTCATCTAACAAGTCAACGCCTTCTAATGCCTCTGCTCTATTTCGTAAGCTCATGCTTTCATCTCCAAACGAGTTTGAAATTCATCGACAAATGCATTAAACCCAAAGTCTTCAGCATGTTTCGGAGAGAACTCGACCAATGCTTGACCAGTTTCAATGGCTTCAGAAACACGAACGGTTTTATATAGTTTGTTTTCAAAAACCAATGATGGATAGTGTTTTCGTAAGTCTTGTTCTTTCTCAGCTTGGTTCTTAGGCGCTGGTCGCTCGGCAAGATTGATAACGATACCGATAATTTCAAGGTCTGGATTCAAGCGCTTTTTAATTTGGGCTTGTGTCGTCATTACCTTATCGACACCTTTAATGGATTGTCCTTGAGCCTGAGAGACAATCAAACCTTTGTTAGATACAGCTAACGCTGTATGTTGCAATGCGCCAACACTAGGCGGGCAGTCAATAAATATGTAGTCGTAGCTGTCTTTAATAGCATCTAAGCTGTCAGCGAAATCAAACATATTGTCTTGGGTTACGCTAGCTAACTTTTTCGAACTACCCATAACATGAATATTCTCGTTCACGGCATACGGTTTCGCTTCCACAACGCCGCTAAACATGTACATAACATTGCTCGGGTGCTCGCCACTTTCAAAACCTTCCATTGAGGCAAGCTCAGGGGCTAGTGCTTCGCCTAAGTTATTTTGTGGGTCGAAATCCAAGAACAGACAACGCTTGCCTTGCAAGGAAAGCGTTTTGCCAAGGTTGACACATACTGACGTTTTACCCACGCCGCCTTTTTGATTAACTATACAAATGATAGTGCTCATTGTTGATACTCCTTTGAGAATGGCGTTAACGCCTGATTACCTTACCTATATTACGCCTCAATCATAAAAAGTCAATGGGGAAATACATTAATTTTGCATGCAAAATTGTTACTAATATTGAAAGCTCCCGTAATTGATACGTGTTAACTTTTTCTTCTTAACTACTTGCGTAGTGATGCTTAGTCGAACATGAGAATAAAAATGAGATAATGAATATGAAGAGAAGTGGGCTTAGCATCTTATCAGGGCAACATCGAACCAGGAGGAAAGAATTTGCGCACTAATGAAAATAGACTGTTTAATAATATTGAAGGTGTCCAAAGAATCGAATACGCATGTGGATGTGGTAAAGGTTATTACCGATTTAGAAAAGACATCGAGCGAATAGAAAAGCACGGTCAACTCCCGCACACATGTACGGCATGTCAAAAACTAGTATATTTTGTCATGCCGTACCCAGCGCTGAGTTACAAAGGGAGGGTTTTTGTAGATTTCGACACCATCCGTGGTGAAGTATAAAAAATTTTGCATGCAAAATTTTCGAGAGTAGGGTTAAGCGAAATTAGCTGTAGAGACGATCCTCCCTAAGTTATTGTTTCGATCTTATCTTTGCCAGTGTTATTTTTGATAAATATCTACCGATCATCACGGTAATAAAAAGAGCAAGCATTCCTATTATAGCTCCATATTTATAAAAAATGTCGACAAGCCCTATCCAAACAATTGCAATGGTTCCGAGTAAAGCTATAAATTTTAGTATTGGCATTTTTCCCCACTATTGTGAAATGGTTTCTTGAGTGGGTAAGAAACCTTTTGGAAGGATAAGATCACCATGCTCTGACAACTGCTTTTGATATTCAGCCAATGAGCTAGAATCCAGCTCAAATTCAAGTGTTAAGAATCGCTGCTTAATCGTTTGTTTTGGCTTAGATAGGTATTGCTTTAAAACAGTTTCATTAGCAATTGTGATTGATTCTTGCGAAATGAACTGAACACCAACAATGTTCTTTCTACCTAATCGCGCCAGTTCAAAAACATCCTTCGCACCGTCTTCATAATCGAGTTCAACGATCTTATGTTGTCGTGCCTCTATTGCTGTAATTGCAGCTTCTTTACTTGTGACTTTCTTTACCGAATATTCCATAATTTCCCCTTAAGAATCGTTAGAAGCTTTACTTGTAAGGTGATCATCGACATGAGCTTCTAGTACTACCTTCGCTTCATTCGCCTTCTGATCAACTTTAGCCTGTGCTTTAGCATTCAAATGCTTCAACAAGTGACTAACCAAAGGTACGTTGTCTAACTTATTAATTGCATCGGCTAACTTAGAACTTTTATCAATAGCATCAATAATCGGATGATCAGAGTTGTTATAGTCAGATATAAGCTTTCCTGGGTTTTCACTGTTAACTTGAAGCAAATTGAATAATAGTCGCGTCCTCAGCTCTCCACTGGAATCGTCTTCACCTATTTTGGATATCTGAGTAGATAGCCCTTCGAATGTCTTACTCGAAACTTCCTTGTGAGTATATTCTTCAATAAGGCGCTTGCTAAGTTTGTAACTTTTGTTTGAAGAGTAAGCCACCCATAAGATTGGAGCATATACGGGCAACATTAGCGAAAAGATAGTCGGCGTATCCTTTATAACTGTGACAAACTCTTGCCCTTGAAATAACACACGAAAAACACTGTATAGCAGTGGTATCGATGAACAAATAATTAAGCCTACTATTGCTACGAAGAAAGACTTTTCATGCTTTTCTAATTGTGTTTTCTCTACCTTGATCTTTTCTACATAAGCCCCTGACAGCCCAGCTGTTAACGCGGAAGGTAATAATGCATTTATCTTGCTAACAATACCCTGATACTGTTCATTGGCAGCATTAATTGCATCACCAGTTTTTTCATTAAAAAAGTCTTCTAGCTCTTGCAATTTAATTGACTGAGTATCAATAGTCTTTGACAAATCATTCGACAAAATTGAAAGATCGTCTCTAATCTTCTGATAACTAGTTTCTAATTGCTCTTTCAAACCTTCAACTTGTTGAATTTCTCCTTCATCATCTTCATAACTATGACCAAAAATACCTTCATAAAGCTGACGGATCTCTTTCCTTTCATTAGTTGCATTGTTTAGAAGTGTTTTAAGAGTTTTTGTTAGCTTTTCAGAACTTTCTACTTGCTCCGTTATAGTCTCGATACGTTGAGATAAAGCATTTTTTTCTTCAATTAACTCTTTTAGCTCTTGAATCGTGCTTTCAGACTCAAGTTTAGTTTCAACTAATTCGCTTTTTTGGCTTTCAACGACAGAAAGAGCCTCGGTGATCTCAGTCTGTTGATTAATGGATTTTTCATGTGCAGAAGATATGGATTGCTTCAACTCTTCAACGAGTTCTTTGCCCTCTTCGACACTCTTTACTATCTCTTGTATTGCTTCAAACTGCGACGTGGCTTTATTCTTAATTTCAGCTGTTTTTCTTTGATTCCCAACTGTCTTAGAAAAGTGCTCCGGTGCTGTTTTCTCTAATGTAGATAAAGATAACTGTGCTTTTTCTAACTCACCACCAAGCTCATTTACCCGTTTCCATAAATGATCTTTTTCTTCATTAATTAGGCGTTTCAGCCGATCTTCTGATGTTTCCCACACAAATTTTTTCCTTAACAACGTTTTAGTGTTCTATCGTGATACTTCATTGTTGCCGCACCAATAGACACTGTGCTTACAGCGAAGAAAGCAAACCAACGATAATTTAGATATTTAGTTACGGCTGATAATGCATCGGTTGGTACTGGTACTGTCCACGCAACAATGAAGCTGATTACGCTACCTAACATAAGAGCAACGGTAATAATTATCCCTGCTTTAATTTTCCAATCAAAGAACTCAAAAAACATGATGTATTTTTATCCCTTTTGTTCGTTGTCTTTGTTTGGTAGGCCATTCACGGCGTCTAAGTCACGCTGTTCCCCTGCCTTTGCTATCCGTGATAACTGGCGTTCGGACTTACCCCAACGTTTTGCGATTTCTTCAAACTTCCAACCTTTAGCGTTTGCTATAAGTTGAAACTCTGTAATATTTCTACCCGTCATATATGTCTAGTTTATTCCAATTTAATTACCTGTCAAATATGTCCAGCTTACTAATCACCAGTATTTCGATTCTCAGGAGCTAACAACGACTCAAAACGTTCTAAGTTTTTGATATTACACTCTTGATTGAATTTTTCTTCAAACCCTAATACTGTAATAAGCTCTCGTTTAGAAGTGGATAGTAAGTAAATAGCGTCCGTGTGCTCATTGAACATTTTTAGAAGAAACTCAATAGCATCAACTCGATTTCGAGTGGATCTACCTTTCCACGCTGGCTCATGATGGAATAAACGATTCCTGAACTTATTTAATGCTCCCATTTTCTGAAATAATGTATTGAGTTTAACTCTCTTCTCTCTAGCGTTCGGGAAACACTTATCCAACTGTGTTTGCCATAGGTTATGGTCTCTATTGCGAGGGTTGTTGTAGTCTCGGTGTAACATGTGAACCCAAAATCCGAACGGTAATCGAGAAACAAGATCGTTACTGGTATATCGAGCGCCTACATCCTTTAAACACTGGTGTTCTGCAAAATCGACTTGTTTTCGAGACTCTTGACTTAGAGGAATTCGCTTATACCATTCATCATCTTCAAAGCATTCTGTTGCTGATTTATGGATTGAATTTCTCAACGTCACTTCAAGTAACTGAACTACTGAGAAAAACTGAGACATTATACTTTGCATCGCCATATAAACGGCTATCAACTCACTATCAGATTTACAGTCGAGCACCTGACGATAGGTCTCTAGTTTTTCTGTAGAAAGTCCTTGCTTGATCTCTTCCAAATCCAAATTATTTGCCCTCTGTATCAAGGTTGTGTATTATTAGACACAACTGAGGTTAATCCTCTTGTTGTGATAGCCCTGTCCTCTTCCGCTGGAAACAGTATTGACAACAGGTAGCGAGTTTAAGAGCCACCCTTTCGAGGGTGGCTCACTTGTTTGTAGCTAATAAAAGCACACTACATACACCTGTCATATATGTCTAGCACATTTAAAAAGCCATATCTGCAATTGCTAGCATACTCACAGTATCTGTCTCTATAAGTCTTAACGTGGTTTCAAGAGTTTTATTGCCAAGCATCAAATGGATAGTAGGGACACCAACACCCTGACGTTTAAGCCTTACAGCAAATGTACGCCTCCCGCTTAGAATACTAGGCTGCTCTATACCTGAATCAGGTAACAGTCGTTTGATATGCTCATTTAGAGCATTGCAATGATAAGTTGTATTACCTTTTTCTGTAGTTCTACGCTTGATTTTAAAGTGGTCGCCATTGCTTCATTTGAAGAACGGCTCATCTTCATCAAAGCCGTTATATAGGTCGGAATGATCACCATCTTTTTTACGCTTCTCAATGTAGCTCTTGATTAGGTTTTGTAACTTAATGTTGGACAGGTAAAAGTCTCGGTTTACTTCGCCTTTGACAGTAAAGCACTTTGCCAGTTGTCCGTTCTTCTTAACAATATCTCGAACCTGTACGCGACAAATTTCTAACGTACTCATGCCACTACCAAGAAAGAATCCCATTAAACAAGCGTTAAGCTCTGGCTCTGGTGTCTGGGTAATGACTTTAAAGACCCAAGTTTTGTCTTTCTCCTCGATGAGCGTTGGTAGTGCCATGTGTGTAATTTCCTGTTTTACATGAAGAAACACACACGCTAACAGTGAATAGTTGAGAAATCAGTGATCTAGGTATTGGTGTTATTAGCTTTGGGGGAAAACGCGGCCATTAGAATAAAGGTCAAAATTTGCACACTTATTTGAACCCATATAAACTGCAATCAAACTAGGTTCAAAAAAGTATGGTGATATATGTCTGTATATTTAAGCCTTGGTAAAGATAAACAAGGCAACTTTCATCACATCGACTCGCAGAAATCAGGAAAAGGTAACTTGGCCTGTCCTTTCTGTCACTGTCCTTTAATCGCTGTAAAAGGCAAAACTAAGGCAGTTCACTTCCGACATGATGGTGAGACGTGCAATGAGTCTTTGAATGAGATCCCGCAAATTCCCGCTTGGCATCACTTTCACCTCAACTATTCGCTAGAGATCATCGACGCTTTAAAGGACGGCTATCAAGCGGATAGCAAGTCGCCCAACGTATTTCAACACTGGAAGTCTGGGTTGCATCGCTTTACACGTACAGCCCAACGAGAACTGCTTAGCCGTGACGACTGGACAGATAACCTTATCTTCACCGATACCGCGAGAACTATCCTTGGTAGCTTGCCGCTACTTGGGTTTAGCCAGTGGATGCGTAACACCTTACAAATGCGCGTTCACACATTGCGCGAAGCCATTGAACAAGGGACTCAACATCGAGCATGGCTAGAAATAGAGGCGCACCGTCAGCAAGCCATTCTCAAAGCGTCACTGTATCTGTTTGAGTACCAACTAGAGGATAACAGCGTTATTCACAAAGTTGGGAGAACATCGAGAGAGCCAGAACAACGCTTAAAAGAAACGGTACTCGATCTAGAAAAAGCCACAGGCAAAGCCGTGGTAAAAAGCACTATTTTGCGCAAAGTTGCGAATTGTGGTCACGTTGAAAAGTATGTTTTTCATCGTTACAACAATCGGTTAGCTAACATTGGCTCACACACGGAATACCTGGTGCTTGATGTTAAATCATTGAAGCGATTGAAAGCAGAATTTACCAAGCTGACGAACAACCTAGAATCCTTCAACAAAGCGGAACGATTTATTGTTACTGGACGATGGAAGTATGAAGAAAAACGCCTAGCAGCATCTAAACGAGGCATCGAGCTAACCCAACGCGAAAGCGGTAAGTTTGGACGACCTAAAGGAACTACAGTCAGCACTGACGACTTTCTGGTTAAGCACTCAGATATAGTCACTAGCTTAGAACGTGGGCGCTCTATCAACCAAACAGCCGAATTTACAGGTAAAGGACGTTCAACCGTGAAGCGCGTAAAAGCAGCCTTGAATAAATGAGGGGAAAACGGGCGCACCAAGGCGGTGCGCCCATTGGGGCTACAACTCGAACGTGACCAACTCAAACCCCATGTCTTTCGCGTCATTAGCTAATATCAAAATCAGCTAATTACGATACAACATAGTGGAATGGTTAAGGTAATTGATGAGCAGTTGCTGTTAAAGATTCAATTTGAACTGTTTTACCTGAAATAGAAACGTCTTTGGTATAAAGACTTTCTGCTTTATCCCATTCTAAAAACGCCTGGTTAGCTATTGTTTGAATAGTAGCTAAATTCACATCGTATTCTTGCGTTAAACTCAAAGGAAACTTGAAATCATAACTGAGCCAGACGCCATTTTGCTCGGGACGCAATACATTTTGCCAGGCAGAGTACTGGCTACCACAACTATCATATTCAAAATTGCAAATCTCAAAATCCTTACTTTCCGGTAATTGAGATAAATATAAGTAAACATCATAGTTTTGATATTCAGGCATAGCTTTAGTATTGCTAAAACTTAATACAACAACACTGTGTGCCCCTGCCTTGGTTCCAATCTCAATATGATTTGTAATAGGTGGGATCGTTGCAGTGTTCGTACAACCCAATAGCACCACTGATATACCTGCTGCAAATAACTTTTTTTTCATAAATAACTCTCACTTCACTGGATATCCAACCAGTTTAATAATAATTACACCACTATACAATCAACATCCTCATCAATATTTAATGTGTCATTATTTATATAGGTTCATGCTGGCTGCTATATGCTTGCATGTAGAGTCAGTATGAAGCCGACAGAGCGAAGCGGCGTCAGTATCACTAATCTAGAGAAAACTGATCATTTTGAGGATTAAGGTCAAAAAACCAAGCGAAACAAAAGCCTGTTACAACTCGTTAACATTCGCCAAAATTCTGTAATTAACTTTCAAGCGGGAATTGGTGAGTATCGAGAGGGAAGTTGGGTGATTTCTGCCATTCCGTAGCGATTAGAGAATGAAGCCTGCAAAAATCACCCTAATTTGGCCTATTTAACATATTGTACACAATACACACCAACAATAACCGTGCGGTAAAAAAATATATAAGCGTCTTATTATTTTTTAATTGAACCGCTCGGCGCAATCCCGTAGCTGGCGCAGCCAGTCGAAGGGTGAGCAAGCGGAATATCACTAATCTTTCTCTATGGCACTGCCACTGTAAAGCTATTTTCTTATAGATCGATCAAGCAGAACATGCGTACATAACTGACGGGCAACGCTTCGGCGTTGCTGTGTCGGATTTGTGTGATGGATAACTATTCGTTCGTTCCTCACGAAAGTTACCCACACTCAAATCAGGCGTGGCTGATCTTGTTAATTAATTCTTATATCTATTAATTCTTATGTTTTGGTTACAACTAAATCTTTAGGGTTCCCTATTATAGAATCTTTATGGATTCATACTTAATAATCTGTAGGGGGTGGGTGAATCATGACTTTTTGATGACTTGTGTCATGAATTAGGAGAGTTTAGGGGAGGGGAATTGGTGTGTGGAATGAGGGTTGTGTGACTTGTATCACATGCGTTTTATTAAGGATGTGGCGAGGCCTACCGAGCCAACGGTATAAGATTAATTCTGTATGCTTATTCAGGTGGTGAGTAGTCTTCCCATTCTGGTTGATAAGAACCAGGTGAGCTTGTTGTATGTGATTCTCTAAGTAATTGCTCTACATGCTCTACTCTTGAATTGATGTTTGCTTGTTGAGTTTGGTTTTCTTTCTTCTGCTTTCTCAAATTGCGGTTGAGCATTGCTTGGGCTTTGCTGTAGAAGAGGCCAAACTTCTCAAGGACAAATTCATATTTATTAGCTATTTGTCGCGGTGCAGATTCGCCGTCAATTTGGATAAACTGAGGGGTAGAGATAAGTAAACCTAGCTCTTTTGCTTTCTTAATAAGAGTTGTGATGTGGTTGGGGCAATAGCCAGTTCTTTTGGATAGCTGCTGACGATTTGGGAATGCACATTGATTATGGACGTTAAAGAACGTCGCTATGCCAGCAAGTAAGTTTTTTACTTCTCGCGGAATAGACTCATTCATTAGAACTGCGTTTTCTAATTGATGATGATGAGTGAGGAGGTTTAGGTTATCTGTAGACATAAGACAAGCCTCTATCACAGCTATTCAATGTCATAATACTTGGGCATTGATTTGCTTTATAAAGATAGAAGAGTCTTGAGTGTTTAGAGGCTCTAGTAGAGCTCGGTGATATAGTTTTCATTTTTGATTCCGATAGATTTTTAGGTTTGTTTAGATTGAGAGTCCAAACAATGAATTTTTAATGTACATAAAATTTGTGAAAAGATCAAACATCTTGAATTTTAGATACAAAAAAGCCGCTAGCTATCGGAACTAACGGCTTTTTGCAAGTGCTATATAGTTAGTTTCTCAGGCTAACACACTCTAGATCTTAAAAAATACACTACATAGTAGACTATGTAGTAGCGTGCTATGTAATGCACTTTTACTTTAAGAACGTGCGAAGATGATAGCAACAATGCGTCATCTTGTAAAGTGTGATAGCGGTTTAAAGTGAATCAAAACTAAGTGGTTTTATATTAACTTTTTTGTTGGAAGGTTTGAAGATATCCCCAGTCTCTAAATCTATTTTATAACCCTTTGTTATCCAACGACTGACTTCTGATGCACTTATGTGAGAGTTGTCTTTTAAGAATAGTTTTTGGTTCCCATGGGCGGAGCCATATCGACTATTTATGTATGTCAGAAAAGATATGTTCACTACTGTTCACTGTTTTATGGAAATCTAACTTGTTAGTTTACCACTTCTTATACCGCCAACAATAAACGCTCCGCCCTAAAACTTCTAATTAGTTCCCACATCACAAATTTTACATATTTGTATATTTAGCACTTTTGTATATTTTACAAAAGTGTAAAATATGACATTCCTAACACTAACAGCAAGTAGTTTCTGCTTTAAGCGTATGAATGATTTAAAAAATATTGGTAGGTTCAATTACCTGTTCCCTGAGCTTACTTGTAAGCAATACAAGGTATTGGAAATGTATGCCTCTGGTGCTCCCCAAAAACAGCTAAGTATTCAGCTTGGTATTTCAACTGACACTGTTAAAGAGCATCTGTCCTTGATTAAGAAGAAGTTGGGCTGCCAAAACACACTGGAAATACGTTACGTGTATTTAACCAGGGTTATGGCTGTTATAGCTGCGAAAGTGGCGAGTTTATGAGTGTTACCCCCCCCCTTTTTTGGGGGGTAACTAAACTTTATAAATTGCAATACCATGCAATCCAACGTGATTCATATCAGTTTGTATTACTTTGATCTGATTCATATGTAATTTGATTTATTTCATTATGGAAAATCTATGAAAAATCAAGAAAAAGTAAGTATTACAGTTGTGCTTACAGGCGAGTCAGCCAAAAGATTTAAGATTGCTGTCGAGAAGTCTGGCCGCACGAATCGCTCAGAGGCTAGATTGCGGATGAAAGATCATTTAGAGCAATTTACAGAGATATCTTCGATAGGCTCTCGTGTAGAAAGAAAATAGTATCGAGATTCTGTCGGTATTCGAAATTTAGCCTTAGAAATGAGGCTTGAAGGTAGGCTGCCTTCACTAATGCAGAAAGCGCCGCAGAGGGGCGCAGGTGTGCGTAATATACCTAAATAAATTCAGGAGCCTTATCTGGGGCGATGTCCAAAGCTATTTTTCTATTTAATTAAGCGTGCTTGTTGAATGGTTTAGTAGGGTTACTTGGGAGTACCAGACACCACACCTTTGAGTGTGTGCATTCTACTACAAGAATGAACAAGCCAGTTTGTAGCACGGCTCTTGTAAGAGAGCCCATTGTTTTGTTTGAAAACAAAACAATGTTCTAGGAAGGAAGGAGTGCGAACTTGCAAATTATATACGGCTATTGTGATGGTTGCGATGCGATTAGTTTGTTAGGACGTTTTGTCGAGCAAGGTGATTTTATCGCTGTAAAACAGCTTGGACCCGTTGGGGGAGAGCATGTTGCGTTCGCAGCCTTGCTATCTAACAGCATGCGATTTTCATTGCCTTTTGATTGGAATGGAGCTCATTTTGTTGCTGTCCAGAAACAGACGCAATCAGTTAACTGCCATACCTCTAGTAATTCAATTAATGCTAGGAAAAAGCGTTATCGTAAAGTCAATAACATCATAGTGACACCTAAAAATTGGAGACAGCACGTGAGTCGTAATCGTGGATTAAAGTATGCGAGCGAGTCATTGTCTTCTTTAGCTTCATAATGGTAAGCAAGCACGTTTTCGACGTTTAGTTTGCATGTTTCATCCCATTCGTATCTACATCTTTTTAAACCAATCCGCATTATGCACTTAATTCACCTTGGTGAATTAAGTGCATGTTTATATGCCAAATTTGGCAACCATCGCCCGTAAGGGCTTATTTATCTATGAAAATAAGGAATTTTGCGTATGCAAATTAATAGCACTTATCACGCCTCAGGGCGTGTTTTACTTCTTCTCTGCGTTGCGGCTGTGTGTGTATTGGCCGCTGAGCCAGCCATGGCTGCGGCTACGGATTTATTTGCTTCCGGCAAAGAGATGGTAAAGAAAAACGCCGGTGACGACTCGGGTATTGAAACCGCAATGCTTGGTTTTTCTGCGTTGAGCGCAGCAGTGGTGGGTATCACGTCTCGTAACTGGTTTGGTGCGGTCGGCGGCTTTGCCGGGGGCATGATGTTCTGGGAAACGGTGAAACCGCTAGTCGGGTTGGCCTAACACGGAGGCGGCGTAGCCATGAATATTAATGCGCAGTATTACTCGATACCCAAGTACCTCAATTCGGGCAAACGGATGTGTGGCTTACCTCGTGAAGAGCTTCTTCCGGCGCTGTGTATCTTCGTACTCGGCTTTTTTGCCAAACATTATGCCATTGGCTTTGTGTTAGCGGCTGCATGGTTTATGGGGCTTCGGTACATAAAAACCCAATACGGTGAGCACATCGTCGCTTATGCCCTTTATTGGTGGGGCAGCGCATCGATAAGTCGATTGGTGTTTCAGCATACGCCGCCTTCGATTAAGCGTTATTGGTTGTCTTAAGGAAAGTGAATGGAGATTTCAAACAAAAAAGACCTATTGGCTATGAGCAAATTGCTCAATGTGTTCTTGGCAGTCGGTTTTTTGACCGCCAGCCTTACTAGCGTTGGGTTAGGCGGCGCTCTTGCCTACCTGTCGTTAAAAGAGAGCCGAACATTAGTGCCGCCAACTCTGTCTCGCGCGTTTTCGGTATCTAATGGCGACGTTGACGAAGCGTATTTGTCATTGATGGGCAGCTATTTTTTGCACCTTAAATATGACATCACGCCTGCTAGTGTCTCTCGTCAGTACGGTTTGTTGCTCGATTATGTGCCAGCCCCGTATTGGGCAGATATTCAGCCCGTTTTGGTTTCGGACGCCGAGCACATTATCGAGAGCAACGTATCTAGCCGTTTTATCCCAGACAGAGATGGCACGTTAGTAGCGTTGGAGTCGATGCAATTTAAGCAATCAGGCACTCTTTACAAAAGTGTTGGTGACCGAGATCTGGCACCAGAGCCTGTAACTTACGTGGTTCAGATGGCCTATCCGAATGGTGTGCTTGAGCTCGTTGGTATCAAAAAAGAAGGAGTCCAAATGTGAGACGTTTTTTCATTATGGTGCCGTTACTTGCGGCACTTTCGAGTCCTGGCGTGCTAGCTGACATTGTTGCAAAGCGGGTGATCGACTTTACCGACGGTGACACTATTCCTATCTCGCTCTCATCGCTAAACATTAATCGATTGATGGTCAAAGGCGATAAAATTGTTAACATCACCTGTCCTAGTGGCTTCTGTACTACTACGGCTAATCAAAAAGATAAAACAGGCTCAGTTTCACTCAAAATTAACATTCGACTGCCGTTTAATGTACATGTAACGACCCAAAAAGGACGTGTTTTCTCACTGTTTGTGAGTCCGAAGTCGACGCCGTCGGTAGTGACTGAGTTTGCGCCGAGTGATGCCGATAGGCTTCGCCCGTCTGTATTTGAACGAGAGTTTGATTATCCAACGGCGCTCGCGCAGTTCACAAAAAAAATGATGCTCTGGCAGCGAGACTCTACGCCGATTGATGGGTTCTCTGTCCATCCGGTCGACCCAAGTACGTTAGATGATAAGTCAGGCGACTTACCGTTAACCCCTCAAGTGGTGTTTGTCGGGCAAGATTATTCGGGCATCATTTATGATGTACATAATCGTTCAAGTAACACGGTCGTGTTAACCACAGCTCAGTTTTATAGTTACGCGGCGCGAAGTGCAGCGCTTGATTCGTTGACGCTCGCTCCTGGCGAGCATACTCGCTTGTATTTAGTTACAGGGGGAGGAGTCAGCGATGTTCGATAAAATCAAAGCGCGTTTTTTTGATGACAAGGACGGCGATTTTGAACACGGCGGCGACATTAATGCTGAGACGACCAAGCGTAATAAAAATCTGACGACGGTGGTGATGATCACGCTTTTGGCTATCGTTCTCGGGGTTTATCAGTATACCCGCCCTAAAGTTGTTACGACAGCCCCAGAGAAAACCGTGACCTTTGGGGCTATTGTCGATAAAGATTTCACTGATAAGGATAACCAGTCGGCTTTGTCTCAGCAGCAACAATTGATAGCGACACTCACAAAAGATCTTCATGATCTCAAAGACAACATGACACGTCTCGAAAAAGATACTGATCAGCGTATAGAAAGTGCAAAAGACGATACCGCCTCACTTGTTGAGGTGAGGGTGCGTCGTGAGATGCAAGAGACGGTCGATTCGCTGCAAGCCAAAATCACAGAGTTGGAAACAAAAGTGCCGCGATCTTCTGGTAATAAGGGAGGCGAAGATGGCAATTGGCAGGGGGCCCCCGAAACCTTTGGTCAAGCCAAACTGCCGCCTCGTCCCATTCCAACATCAGAAAATAATCCTGATATTGATAGCATGGCTTATTCCGATAGCCAGCAACGTGCGTTTATGCCATCTCAGTTTGACAGTACGGATTTTTCGTGGGCAGAGGAGGTGATACCGGTGAAACGCACTGTCGACAACTATGTGCCTACTGGTACTTTTGTGACCGCAGTGGTGACCGGAGGGGCCGACGCGAATGCTGGCGTATTGGGCCAAGGAGACACAACCCCTGTGGTACTGCAAACGCTTAATGAAGGCATTTTACCAAATGGTAAAAAATCCAAGCTGAAGGATTGTACTGTCACAGGTGCCACCTATGGAGAAATATCTTCTTCGCGTGGCATCGTTCGTACTAATCGTATGAGTTGTATCCTCGATAACGATGAGATATTGGACGTGGCGGTCAAAGGTACTGTGTTTAACTTTGGGCGTAATGGAATACGCGGCACTACCATTTTGAAAAACGGTAAAGTTGTACAAATGGCCGGTTTAGCGGGGATTTTAACGGGGTTAGGAGAAGCGGGTAAAGGTCTATCAGAGACGACGTCAACGTCGGCACTAGGCTCCACTACAAGCGTTTCTGGTGAAGATATTGGATTAAATCTACTTGGTAACGCGTCCGCGTCTGTTGGTGCGAAACTGGCAGACTATTACATTGGCTTAGCAGAGATGTACCACCCGATTGTCGAAATCAATCCTGGTGCCATAGTAAACATTGTATTCCTAGAAGGCTTTCCCCTTGACCCCATAGCGGCTGCTGAGTACGAGGAAGCTCAAGCCGAGACAAATCAGTCTCAATCTAATCAAGTCATGGAGGTGATAAGTAGTGTCACCCAAAATCCATTAGCTAAACAAATCAGTGCGCAAGGCATTCAAGTGCCACCGTCGCCGTTTGGCCATCAATAAGGAGGCGCTATGCGCATATGTTGGGTGTTATTGCCCTTACTTTTAGGCGGCTGCGCTGCCGGTCTTGGTGAAGATTTTAGTTGTACCCAAGTGGGCGGAGTGCCTGGATGTACCACTATGGATGAGATACGTCGTCAGCCTTTTGTGGCAGAGGCGAAAACGCCCACTCAGGCCCCGAACAATGTGTTTTTGACGTTGCCAAGACGAGATAGACAAGGAGTGCCGGCACGCACAGACGATGTAGTAAAAAAAGTCACGGTTTTTCCGTTTGTTGATGTTCTAGGTCACTACGTTGATACCACAGATATTTACGTGATATTGGATGAAAGTCGCTGGACAGGACGACCACCTAAGGCTATTTGGAAGGATTGACCATGCTTAGAAAACGCTTAAAAGGATCGGCTTCATTGGGCCTTGATGCGCTCATAAAAGATGCCAACCGACATCAAAACCATTTACACCATGAGTTGCCTTATCGTGAGTTTGATGCTGAACGTCAGCTTTTTCATAATCGCAGTTCACGTGGTTTTGCGCTTAAGTTGTCAGTGCTTGGTGGTGCAAACGACGAATTAGTGGTTTCACTCAATAAAATGGTGATGGATTTTCCTCAAGGGGATAAGTGGGATTACCAGTTATCAATGTTTGGTCATCATCGTGTGGCGCATTATTTGGCAGCGAATGGTGAGGCGATGGCTCAACGTGGTGGAATTTGTCGACGCTTGGCTGAGGAAGAGGTGCGCTATGCGGGATTTTCTGCTGCCCATGGATTTTTCCATCGTCAGAGACATCGGTTTGATTTGCGTGATTACGAGGCGTACTTCTTTGTATCGACTACAGAGAAAAAGGACGACAAACTTGATGATGTTCGTGCGGCGATGGAAACGGTACTGCTGCAATTGGGGGTTGAGACTGAACGGGTGACACCTGAGGTATTGGTAACGTTTGCCGGTGACATCCTTAACTTCGATGCCGCACAAGACCGGCCTCAAACGCGAGAATATAACCCTTTCGATCCGATTAACCGTCAAGTTCTGTCGCCTGATACTGAAATGCTTATGAAACGTGATCACATTGCGACACGTTTTACCAACTCAAAAGGAAAAGAGACTCGTGGGCGTACTGTATGTTTGGGGTTGGCACGCGCCCCGACTGATTTTCGACTTTATGCCATGCCCGAAGCGTTCGCCTCGATTCGCAATGTAGCTAAGATGCTAACTTGTCCTCATGTATTGACCTTGAGCTTTCGCCACAACGTCACGGGCAACTTCGAGCATGAGAATAACAAAAAAATCAGCGATTTGACCAAAACCTTGAAATCACCGATGGCGATTCTCTCACCGACAGCCGGCGATGAACTCGAAGAACGAACTGCCCTGCAGAAAGGGCTAGCTGATAAGGCGATCACCGTTTGCTCGATGGTATTAAACTTAACTTTGTTTACTAACAAGGAGGAGCAACGCCGTGACGTGCAATCAGCTAAAGAGGCATTTTCGGCGACGGGGCTTGATATCAAAGAGCAAATTATGATGCAAAGCCAAAGTCTGCTTAGCGCCTTACCGTTTTTGATGAGCGAAGGACTTTGGGAAGACTGCGGCCGCGCGGGACGCATCCGTACTATGAAAAGCGCCAATGTGGTCAATTTCTTCCCTATGGTACTCGATTTTAAACGGTTAGTCAGTGGTATGTTGTTGCCCACGATGCGCGGACAAGTGTCGTTTTTCGACCCCTTTCACTGTGGCAGTGACAACAAAAATATCGCATTGACCGGCGGCTCTGGTGCGGGGAAAAGCTTTTTTACTCAAGGTTTAGTTCGCAGTGTGTACGCCAAGGGGGGGAAATGTTGGATCTTAGACAAAGGGGATAGCTACAAGAAGTTGACCTTGATGCTTGGAGGCTCATACCTTAACCACAGCAATATATTCTTAAACCCGTTTACTCATTTAGACCAACTTCAAAGCCACACGCCTAGCGAGTGGGATGACGGCGAGCGGGTTGATCCAATGAAAGAGGCGCTCAGTAACATAACCGCGCTTTTTGCAACCATCGCCTCACCGCACGCTGAGCTAGAAGGGTATCAGACAGCTGTACTTGGAGACGCTATCTTAAGAGCCTGGGAGCAGCATGGCACGGCCACACAAGTGGACAACGTGCAAACGCAATTATTTGATTTGGCAATAGAGCATGGTAATGACCGACGTATTCGCGATATTGCCGTACAGCTCAATAAATATTGCGCTAACGGTGTGTATGGAGACACGTTTAATAAACCGTCGATGCTAGATCCCAATGTCGATATCACCACATTAGAGTTGGAAGGGTTTCCCGAAGATGTGTTGCGCCCCGTGGTGTTTGCGCTGATTGTGTCTATTAACCAACAAATGTACCTATCAGGCTCACGCTCGACGCCGAAGATGTGCATCATCGAAGAGGCGTGGAGTTTAATGTCTGGTACCAATGCGCAAACCCGTACCTTTATCAATACTGGTTATCGTACAGCCCGTAAGTTTGGGGGCTCATTTTGTACGGTGACTCAAGGGATTGGTGATTTCTTCGTGAATGAAGAGGCACGTGCCTCTTACGATAACTCGGACATTCACATTACTTTGCGACAAGGCGAAGGTTTTGAGAAGTTCTTACAAGATAACCCTAAGACCTTCAACGAGATGGAACAAGGGATCATAAAAAGCTTTCCTCGGGCGTCGGATGCGGGATACAGCTGCGTACGCATCAAAGCCGGCGGTCACACCACCTATCATCGCGTGTTTTCTGACCCATTTACGAGGGCTTGTTACAGCACTGAAGCCAACGAGTTTGAATATTGTGACAACCTTGTAAAAGAAGGGATGGACACCCTAGACGCCATCGAAGCCACGGCACAGCATTTCTATGGGCAAGAAATTTCTGATTATCAGCGCGCGCTCTCTCAACAAATATAAGGAACTTCTCATGATGCATGAGTTACAACGCCTGTTCAGCGTGTTGTGTTTAAGTGTGGCCGCTTCGGTTGCCACTACTTGGGCGCTAGACACGCCGCCACCTCTGGTCAGTTTTGATGTCAAAAGTACCTTAGACGAATACCACAGAACCTTACTGGCATCGTCCTTGACGGTTCCAGAGCAAGCCGACAAATTGGCTGCTTTTGCCGAGGTTATGAACGAAGAAGTGGCGCGTTACGCCAAGGCGCACGGTCAAGTCGTCTTGGTTAGTGCGGCGGTGGTCGATGGGACGCCGGATATTACCAACCACGTCCAACAAGCTATCGTTGAACGCTATCAAAAATAGGAGGTACGATGCGAAATCTCTCTTACGTTTGGCTGCTGGCAACATTATTAGCAGGGCCTTTGGTAGCCAAAGATCTTGGGCGTGTGGGGCCGGTCTTTCCTATTGGAGAAATTGATATGCTGAGCTGGATTGAAGCTCGCCTGAGAAATTTTGAGCAAAACGGTAAGTTGGAGCAAATGCAAAATGCGTTTGCTGAGCAAGTTAAACAGAGTGTGGAAACGCCACCGCCACTTGCTTTGAGCACTACCACCGAGCCCAAAACATATTTAGTCGACCCCAGCATTGTAGTGCCGAAGGATTTAATGGACGCACAAGGACGTGTGTTTGCCAAAGCGGGCACGCGGGTGAATCCTTTTGATACGGCTACTTGGCCAAGTGAAGCTCGTTTACCTAAGTTTGAGTACCGTAAAGCCTTAGTTTTTTTTGATGCGCGGGACGCGCGACAATTGGCTTTTGTCCATGCGCTTACACATGAAAAACCCCTGTTATATGTGTTGACCGGTGGCAGTCCGAATCAAGTCGCGAAGCAACTTGGTCAACGCATATACTTTGACCAACAAGGGACGCTGAGTGACAAATTGCGTATCCAAGCCGTGCCGAGCCTGGTTGAACAATCGGGAAAGGCGTGGCGCGTGCAAGAGTTTGATGTTCAGCATCTTCTCCCTCTTGAGGAGTGACCATGACCCCTTTTCGTTTTTGGCGCGCGCTAGTGCTGTGCCTGCTTTTACTTGGTTCATCTAGCGCCACCGCCGGTGGTGCGGCGTGCGTGAGTCGCTTTATCAACCCTATTACCGATGTATGTTGGAGTTGTTTATTCCCCATGACACTCGGCTCTGTGCCCCTCATTCCGTCGGCTTATCCTGACACTAACAACCCCGCTTCCCCGATTTCTTTTTGCCCCAAACCGCCACCCATTTTTATGCAAATTGGGCTCAATATCGGCTATTGGGAACCATACGCTCTGACTGACGTTACAAGGGTGCCTTACTGCATGGTTAACATGGGGATGCAATTATCGGGTGCGAATCAACAAAGGCTTGGTGGGCGAAGCACCTCACGCGAATCCGCGTCGAGTGATGGAGGGTTTTATCATGCTCACTGGTACAAATACCCACTGATTTATTGGCTGCAATTGATGCAATCTGCCGCCTGTATGGCGACTGATAATTTTGATGTAGCGTATTTGACCGAAGTCGACCCCTTATGGAATGACGATGAGCTGGCGTTCATTTTAAACCCAGAGGCCATCTTGTTTGGTAACCCCATCGCACAATTGGCTTGTATTCCTGAGTCCATCGCGACCACCACAAATCTTTCCCTACCATTTGATTTTCTTTTTTGGTGTTTGGGTTCTCAAGGTAGCGCTTACCCGTTAACGGGTAATACGAATTACCGTGATACCCCCATCCAAGCGGGTACCCTGATTATGGAGCGGCTTAATTACAAGCTGCACCGGCAAGGTATGGTATGGGAGACGCGAGGAGAAGACGGGGCAATCTGCTATCAGTACCCAACGCCAATTTTACCTAAGTCTCGATATCGCTATCAAATGAGTGCGCCTATTACAGATGCCGCCTGGTGTCACCCCTACACCACGACGACCACTATTTGGGAGATGGGGCATGATAACCCGACTACGGGCGATAACTTTGGTTTTGTTCAGTGGCGCAAGCGAAATTGCGTATTTCTTTAATCTGAGCTCGCTTTTGGCGGGGTAGGCTTGCCTGCCCTGTCAAAAGGAGTACCACGCTTGCGTGGAGCTTTTATTTCTTTGAGGTATTTATGTCTCCTTTTTTCCCTGTATTAGCCATGGTTGCCTTGTTTGTGACGACCTCGTCTCACGCATACACGCAAGAAGAGCTTGAAGCTTTCAGAGAGCTTGAAGCTTCTATGCTTGAAGCGCCCGTTTCTGAGGATGTAGTGCGTACTGTCGAATCTCAATATGAAGCAAGTAGTGAGTATTCATCCAAGGCGAAAGAGATGGCTCTGTTTTGGCAAGAAAAATTAAGACCTCAACATCTAGAACGGGTAATTGATATTCCTGAGCCAAAACAAAATCCCAATGCAGCCCCTACGGGAGTGATGGTGTTTGTTTCGCTCACTATGCCAGATGCCACTTTACGTGCCTTGCTCAAACAAAGCGCGCAGTGGCAAGTGCCTTTGGTAATACGTGGTGTTCTACCTGGCGGCTTTC